>NZ_JAKUFX010000036.1:0-44496 GCF_022663635.1 Bacillus cereus group sp. BfR-BA-01356
ATTTTACATAAAATACTGGTCTAGTTTCGTGATGTCTTTTTTAAGCAATTTGTCCTTTGATAACTTCAAAAGATATTATTTTTCAGTTGACATACTACCGCAGGTCTTTTCCATCATTAATTGTTTTCATTGTGTCAATCAGTTTATTTAGTTGAATTAATAAAGAGCGATATTCTTGCTCTGTAATTCCTAAGTTTGTAGCCATCGTTGTCGGTAATGAACAAGCCTTTTCCTTTAAATCTTTGCCCTGTTCTGTTAATTCAATACAAACTTTTCGCTCGTCTTCTTTGGAACGAACACGTTTTACAAGTTTTAATGATTCCATACGTTTTAACATAGGTGTTAACGTACCAGAATCTAAAAATAGACGTTCTCCAATTTCTTTTACTGTTAGTCCATCTTGCTCCCATAGTACGAGTAAAGTAATGTACTGGGGATACGTAATACCCATTTCTTCTAAATAAGGTCGATAAAAACGAGTAACCTCTCTAGAGCAGGCGTAAATAGAAAAACAAAGTTGGTTATCTAGATGCAAAGAGTCTTCTGTCATAAATAACTCCCTTCTAATTAAGTTGTGCACAATTTAATTTTGTAAAACCAATATAACGAAAAAGAAATACAATGTCAAATACATTGTATTGAGAAAGTCTTTGTTACATTTTGGAACAATCATACATATTTTCCTTCATGATGAAAGAAGATAGGGAAGATGATGTTATAATTTATATGGAATAGTTTCCATCACTTGATTATGAGGGCTTTTTTTGGTAACGTACAAATAGAGTTATTAATTTATAATCATTATAAAGTAGAAATTTTTTTATTAGTGTTACTGAATCTCCTGTATTACATACGGAGAATAATTAAAAAATAATCGGTTGTTCACACGATTGTCAGATTCATAAGAGGAAAGTTGTATTATGATAGTAGATAAAGTGATAAAACGGGTGAAGGGGGACATGCTGCGTGCATATTCTTGTTGTTAGTGTAAATTATCGAACAGCCCCTGTAGAATTTCGTGAGAAACTCACATTTCAGGCAGCAGAACTAGAGCGAGCGATGACTACATTACAAAATCAAAAGAGCGTGTTAGAGAATGTCATTGTATCAACTTGTAATCGCACTGAGATTTATGCTGTTGTCGATCAATTACACACGGGACGGTATTATATTAAGAAGTTTTTAGCTGATTGGTTTCAGCTTGAAATAGAAGAAGTCGCACCATATTTAACTATTTTTGAACAAGATGGCGCAATAGATCATTTATTCCGCGTAACGTGCGGTTTAGATTCAATGGTAGTCGGAGAAACGCAGATTTTAGGTCAAATAAAAGATAGCTTTTTAGAAGCGCAACAAGTTAAAGCAACAGGCACAATTTTTAATGAATTGTTTAAGCAAGTCATTACATTAGCAAAACGTGCCCACTCAGAAACAACAATCGGGGAAAGTGCAATGTCTGTTAGTTATGCTGCTGTTGAGCTTGGAAAGAAAATATTTGGCGAGTTAACAGATTGTCATGTGCTTATTCTTGGTGCTGGTAAAATGGGCGAACTTGCACTACAAAACTTATATGGAAGTGGTGCTCGTAAAGTAACAGTTATGAATAGGACGCTTTCGAAAGCAGAAGTAATGGCTGAGAAATATATGGGACATGCAAAATCGTTAAGCGAATTACAATGTGCATTATTAGAAGCAGATATTTTAATTAGTTCAACTGGTGCATCTGAGTATGTCATTACGAAAGAGATGATGACAAAGGTGGAGAAAATGCGCTCTGGTCGTCCATTATTTATGGTTGACATTGCAGTGCCGCGTGATATTGATCCAGCGATTGATGAGCTAGAAGGTTCTTTCTTGTATGATATTGATGATTTACAAGGAGTAGTGGAGGCAAACCGTGCTGAGCGTTTGAAAGAGGCAGAGAAAATTCAATTTATGATTGAAGAGGAAATTGTTCTATTTAAAACGTGGTTAAGTACACTTGGTGTTGTTCCATTAATATCAGCTCTTCGTGATAAGGCACTTGCAATCCAAAGTGAAACGATGGTAAGCCTAGAGCGAAAAATACCAAACCTTAGTGATCGTGAGAAAAAAGTTATTAGTAAGCATACGAAAAGTATTATTAATCAATTATTAAAAGACCCAATTTTAGTAGCGAAAGAAATAGCTGCTGAAGAGGGAGCGAGCGAAAAATTAGCGTTATTTGCAAAGATTTTTGATTTAGAAACGGAAGAAGTAGAGAGTCGTGCGGAAGAAGTAGAACATAAAAGAGTGTGGACACCATCCGTTCCATCTTTATAATTTGGAAGGATGATCGGATGAGTTTTTTAAATAACAGTATTATTTATCATATTGCAATTATTTTATATGCTTGTAGCATTAGTTTATATTTTATAGATTATTTCCAAAGTAACCGAAAGGCGAACCGATTTGCTTTTTGGTTACTTGCGATTGTATGGGTCCTGCAGTCTATTTTTATGTTGCTTAGAGCTACAGATTCAGAAACGAATCCTATTTTAACTTTATTATCAGGGATTTATTTTTATGTTTGGTTATTGATTACGATGTCGTTAGTTATTAATCGATTTATGAGAATTGACTTTTTAGTCTTTTTTACAAATGTTGTAGCATTTGGCGTAAGCGCTTTTTCTATTTTTACACCGCTCGGAAAGATGTCGCCAGTACTTGCGGAACAATTAGTTTCAGAACTTGTATACGTGCATGTCGGTATGGCAATTATTTCTTACGCAACGTTTACTGTATCGTTCATTTTTTCTATTATGTATTTATTGCAATATCGCCTATTAAAAAAGAAAAAATGGAATGCGAGATTAAGAAGGTTAGGGAATTTACCGAAGCTAGAATCTATGTCTTACGGATTAAATTTATTTTCTGTTCCATTTTTCTTACTAGCAATTTTATTAGGATGTATATGGGGATATACAAAATTGGATAATTTCCATTGGTATGATACGAAAGTAATCGGATCTTTTGTCGTTCTATTTGTGTATTGCACAGGTTTGTATTTACGAGCGGCAGATGTGTTGCAAGGTAAGAAAATTGTACAGTGGAATATCGGATCGTTTCTCGTAATGCTAGTAAACATTTTTCTATTAAGCAGTTTGTCCAATTTCCACTTTTGGTATTTATAATGAGGAGAGAGAATTATGCGCAAAATTATTGTAGGATCACGAAAGAGTAAACTAGCATTAACGCAAACAAACTGGTTTATTGATCAGTTAAAAGCCCTAGGTCTACCATATGAATTTGAAGTGAAAGAAATTGTCACAAAAGGTGATGTTATTTTAGATGTTACTCTTTCAAAAGTAGGCGGAAAAGGCTTGTTCGTTAAAGAAATTGAGCATGCGTTACTTACGAAAGAAATCGATATGGCTGTACATAGTATGAAAGATATGCCAGCCGTACTTCCAGAAGGTTTAATGATTGGCTGTACACCAAAGCGTGTTGACCCTCGTGATGCTTTTATCTCAAAAAATGGAGCATCGTTTAAAGAGTTAGCGGAAGGTGCTATTTTAGGTACGAGTAGTTTAAGACGTAGTGCACAGCTACTCGCTGCGAGACCAGATTTACAAGTGAAGTGGATTCGCGGGAATATCGATACACGTTTACGTAAATTAAAAGAAGAAGATTACGATGCGATTATTTTAGCGACAGCTGGATTACAAAGAATGGGCTGGGATAATGATGTTATTACAGAACATTTAGATGATACGTTATGTGTACCTGCTGTAGGACAAGGTGCATTAGCGATTGAGTGTCGTGAGGATGATAAGGATTTATTGCAGTTGTTAGCGCATATTAATGATACGATAACAGAAAGAACAGTGGCAGCGGAGCGAGTATTTCTTCATAAACTTGAAGGTGGATGCCAAGTTCCAATTGCTGGATATGCAACCCTTACAGAAAACGATGCAATCGAATTAACAGCTCTTGTCGGCTCTATGGATGGCTCTGTTTTATTAAAAGAGACAGTAGTGGGTACTAATCCTGAGGAAGTAGGGTTAGAGGCCGCGGACCGTTTAATTAAACAAGGCGCCAAAGAACTCATTCTTGCTGCAAATAAGGAGCAACAATAAATATGAACGCTCTCGCTGGAAAAACGGTATTGATTACACGTGCCCAGCATCAAGCGAAACAAATGAGTGTAGCAGTGAAAGAAAAGAGCGGAATTCCATTGGAAATTCCGCTTTTGCGTATGGAAGGTATGTCTCATAGGCAAATTCAACATATTGAAGAGCAGCTACATTCATACGACTGGGTTATTTTTACGAGCAGAAATGGTGTAGCTTTTTTTCTAGATAGTTTAAAAAAGAAACTACCGCTAACCATTAAAATCGCTGCGGTAGGTGTGAAAACAAAATTAGAGTTAGAAAAAAGGGGCTATCAAGTTCATTTTGTTCCGACTTCATTTGTTGCAGAAGCATTTGCAGAAGAGTTTCTAAAAGAATTAAGTGGAAACGAACGTATTTTATTTCCGAAAGGGAATTTAGCAAGAGAGGTAATTCCGGTTGCACTTCGGGAAATTGGTGTTTCTCTAGATGAGCTAATCGTATACGGTACGAAAGTGAATATAGAAAAAAAGCAAGAACTTATAGCAGCATTGAAGTTAGGGAAAGTAGACATTATTACATTTACGAGCCCTTCAACTGTTACTAGTTTTGTTCGTTTACTTGAGGGTACAAACTGGAGAGAATGGACAAAAAAATGTACAATTGCTTGTATAGGACCTATTACGGAAAAAGAGGCAAGTCTTTATTTTCCGTCTGTTATTATGCCGAAAGAGTACACTGTAGAAGCATTACTACAATATGTTTGTGAATCTATAAAATGAAAGAATGGGGATAGAAATCTATGAACTCTTTACAATTTAATCGTCATCGTCGTTTAAGACAAAGCGGGGGCATGCGTGCACTTGTGCGTGAAACGTTTTTACATACGGAAGATTTTATTTACCCTATTTTTGTATTAGAAGGTGAAAATGTTCGTAATGAAGTTCCTTCTATGCCGGGCGTATATCAAATGTCTTTAGATTTATTGCAAGCTGAAATGCAAGAAGTTGTTGATTTAGGTATTCGTTCTGTTATTGTATTTGGTTTACCTGCTGAAAAGGATGAAGTTGGATCATCAGCATATTGTGATCATGGAATTGTACAACGTGCTATTCAGCAAATTAAAGGTGATTTCCCTGAGCTAGTAGTAGTTGCAGACACATGTTTATGTCAATTTACAAGCCATAGTCATTGCGGTTTAATTGAAGATGGGATTATTTTAAATGACGAGTCTCTTGCAGTTCTTGCGAAAACAGCTGTAAGTCAAGCGAAAGCAGGAGCGGATATTATTGCGCCATCAAACATGATGGACGGCTTCGTAACAGCAATTCGTCATGCATTAGACGAAAATGGTTTTGGACACGTGCCAGTTATGTCGTACGCTGTGAAATATTCATCAGCATTTTATGGACCATTCCGTGATGCTGCGCACGGTGCACCGCAATTTGGTGACCGTAAAACATATCAAATGGATCCGGCAAACCGTATGGAAGCATTCCGTGAAGCAGAATCAGATGTAATGGAAGGTGCAGATTTCTTAATCGTAAAACCAGCTCTTTCTTACTTAGATATCGTTCGTGATGTGAAAAATAACTTTAATTTACCAGTTGTCGCTTATAATGTAAGTGGTGAATATTCGATGATTAAAGCGGCAGCGCAAAATGGTTGGATTAATGAAAAAGAAGTTGTTCTTGAAAAATTAATTAGTATGAAACGTGCAGGGGCAGATTTAATTATTACGTATCATGCAAAAGATGCAGCAAGATGGTTACAAGAAGGAGGCGCTAAATAATGAAAAAGTTTGATAAGTCAATTGCAGCGTTTGAAGAGGCGCAAGACTTAATGCCTGGTGGCGTAAATAGCCCGGTCCGTGCCTTTAAGTCTGTTGGGATGAATCCGTTGTTTATGGAGCGTGGAAAAGGCTCTAAAGTATATGATATCGATGGGAATGAATACATCGACTACGTATTATCATGGGGTCCTTTAATTCATGGTCATGCAAATGATCGTGTTGTAGAAGCGTTAAAATCTGTTGCTGAAAGAGGTACAAGCTTCGGTGCACCAACAGAAATTGAAAATAAATTAGCAAAACTTGTTATTGAGCGCGTGCCATCAATTGAGATTGTGCGTATGGTTAACTCTGGAACGGAAGCAACAATGAGTGCACTACGTTTAGCTCGTGGTTATACAGGTCGTAATAAAATCTTGAAATTTATCGGTTGTTACCACGGTCATGGTGATTCGTTATTAATTAAAGCTGGTTCTGGTGTGGCGACTTTAGGTTTACCAGATAGTCCTGGTGTACCAGAAGGTGTAGCGAAAAATACGATTACAGTAGCTTATAACGATTTAGAAAGCGTAAAATACGCGTTTGAACAATTCGGTGATGATATTGCTTGTGTAATTGTAGAACCAGTAGCAGGAAATATGGGGGTTGTTCCTCCGCAGCCTGGATTTTTAGAAGGTCTTCGTGAAGTAACAGAAGAAAACGGTGCATTGCTTATTTTTGATGAAGTAATGACAGGGTTCCGAGTAGCTTATAATTGTGGCCAAGGTTATTATGGCGTAACGCCTGATTTAACATGCCTAGGTAAAGTAATCGGTGGTGGTTTACCGGTAGGAGCATACGGTGGTAAAGCGGAAATTATGCGCCAAGTTGCGCCAAGCGGACCGATTTACCAAGCTGGTACTTTATCAGGTAACCCACTTGCAATGGCGGCAGGTTATGAAACGTTAGTACAGTTAACGCCAGAATCATATGTAGAATTTGAGCGTAAAGCTGAAATGTTAGAAGCTGGATTACGTAAAGCAGCTGAAAAACATGGCATTCCGCATCATATTAACCGTGCAGGCTCTATGATTGGTATTTTCTTTACAGATGAACCCGTTATTAATTACGATGCAGCAAAATCTTCAAACTTAGAATTCTTTGCGGTTTACTATCGTGAAATGGTAGAACAAGGTGTATTCTTACCACCATCTCAATTCGAAGGTTTATTCTTATCGACAGCACATAGTGATGCAGATATTGAAGCGACGATTGCAGCAGCTGAAATTGCAATGTCAAAATTAAAAGCGTAATGTATTAGAGAAAATCGCTCTCCGTAAGGGGAGCGATTTTTTTTATTCATAAAGTAAGCTTTCCGCACATAAATCTGTAATGACATATAGTTTGGGAGGGGGAAAAGAAGTGGCTACAGATCATTCATTACGATTTTCATTAAAAGAATCTGTGTGGTTCCAAAAAGGACAGGAAGTCGAAGAACTTTTGTCAATTTCGTTAGATCCAGACGTTGAGATAGAAGAGCTTGATCATGAAGTAATCGTGAGAGGACAATTAGATTTAACGGGAGAGTATGTTGCACGAAAAGATGATTCCGCGTATTCATTAAGAGAACTATCGCCAGCAAAGTCAATTGATTATGTAGAAACAAGAGAAGATGGGGTTAATGAACTTGTTCATTCCTTTCCACTTGAAATATCAATTCCGAGAAATCGAGTGAAAGTAATTGAAGAGCTATATGTATCAATCGAGGAATTTGATTATGAATTAAAGGAAAATGGTTGCTTACAATTATTAGCGGATATATCTATTACCGGTTTGTGTGATGAAGAGAGAAGCGAGGATGAAGTTGAAGAGGAAGAGGAAGAAACGGTGTATGCTGAGTTAGAAGAAGATTCAGCGCAAGAGGATGAAAATAGACCGGCGCCGCATGTAGAAGAACCAGCATATAAGGAATCAGATGAGTGGGAAGATTACGCGTTTGAACCGTTCCAATTAGAGGAAAGAAAAGAGCAGGAATTAGAAGAAGAGAAAATAGAAGAACATGAATTTGTGGAACGTGAAGAGGAGCAAGAAACAACGCCGCAATTTGAACTGTTCGGACGAAAAGATTTCAAGAAAGAAAAAGCGAAAAAGCAGGAAGAACAAGAAGAAGAGTACTCACAGCGAGATGAAAATGCGCTTTATTTAACAAAACTATTTACGAAAGAACCGGAAGAAGAATTTACAAAGTTAAGAATGTATTTCGTGCAAGAAGGGGATACAATTGAATCTATTGCAGACCGTTATGAAACGTCTGTACAAAATTTATACCGTGTCAATCAAACAGAAGATATATTTTTAAATACGGGGCAAATTATTTATATTCCCGTTTCAAGGGTAAAGGCGAAATAAGGAAGTGAGTGTTTTCACTCACTTCCTTTCTTAGAGGCTATGTTTTGAATAGAAAGGGTTATTCGTATGGATATTGAGTTGCGAAATCACTATGAACCTATCGTGAGGCAATATAGATTGGATACGCAGCATATGGAAGAGCACGGAAATGTAATGAAAATTTATACGAATCAAGGTCCATATGCACTCAAGAAAATAGAAGGCAGAAAGTTAGAGCGGAATAACTTTCTGCATCATATTCAATATTTGAAGGAGAAAGGTTTTTCAAATTATGTACCTATATATCATGCGACGGATGGAAGTTATATTTTAAGTGACGGGACGTATAATTATTATTTAATGCCTTGGTTAGAACGTGCAGAAGGAAACGGTGAGGACAATGATCAATACCATAAAATGTTTCAGACACTTGGAACGTTGCATCAAAAAACTGTGAAGGAAGAAACGTATACGGAAGAAGATTTAGAAAAACATTATACAAGTATATCCGATCGTTGGGAAAATGATGGTGAGATGTTAGAAGAGTTTCTCGTAGAATCTGAATCAAAATGGTATATGTCCCCGTTTGAATTGCAATATTGTACGTACTATCATCATGTAATGAGAGCGCGTGAATTTGCAACGAAGCAATTAAATGAGTGGAACGATGCGATGAAAGAAAAAGAGAAAACGCGTATTACTTTTGTGCATGGTAATGTGTCACTGAATCATTTTTTATTTGACTATGAGCGGAATGGCTATTTTATTAGTTTAGAAAAATCGAAGTTTGCAACGCCTGTGCAAGATATAGTAGGTTTTTATTCACGGTCTTTAAACACATATCCAATCGCAAGAAGTGATCGGTTTGAATGGTTTCAAATGTATCAAAAAAATTTCCCTTTTACGAAAGAAGAGCAACTACTTATGTTTGCGTATATGACGTATCCATCGCAATTTATTCGGCAAATCCAGTCCTATAAGAAAAGAAGAGATAATCGCAACGAGGAAAATGAACTGCGCGGAGTAAAGAGTTTGCAACAATCGCATTGGCTCGTTAGCAATATAGAATATTTCCTGTCACAATTACAAGCTGCCCAGCAAGGGAACGGATAAAGTAAACATTCCCCGCTGATGATTAGCCTTCACCAATTGGGCGTTTACGGGCAGCAGGGCTCCCATCTAACTTCTTTGCTTCAGCTGAGTTTTGAGGTGGAGGTCTTACTGCCCACAAATAGCGTGGTAAAGAAGATAAGTAGAGGATTCTACTTATCTTCTTTTTGGCACGAAAAGCTGTAGTTTTAAATTTATCTTGACGAATAAGGTTTCGTTTTTTACACTATTGTATATAATAATTAACAATCATATAAATGCCTTGAAGGGGAAGAGTATAACATGAAACGTCTTCAGAGAGGAGAATCATTAGCTGGGAGATTCTCTAGATAGTTATGTTAGAAGGTAGCCCTGGAGCATCTTTTCTGAACAGAATAGTTCTTATTAGGAAAAGACGGATTTGTCCGTTATCAAATTAAGAGTATAAGCAAATTATGAATTTGTTTGTAAATAAAGGTGGTACCGCGATGTCCCTCGTCCTTTTTGGATGAGGGACATTTTTTATTTTAAGGAGGGAAAATAATGTCAAACACGGAAAAGAATTTACCAACTAAATATGATCATATGTCCGTTGAAGAAGGCCTTTATCAATGGTGGCTTGAAGGCAAATATTTTGAAGCAACAGGAGACGAGAAGAAACAACCGTATACAATTGTAATTCCACCTCCGAACGTAACTGGTAAGTTACACTTAGGTCATGCTTGGGATACAACTCTTCAAGATATTTTAACTCGTACGAAGCGTATGCAAGGATACGATGTACTATGGCTTCCAGGAATGGACCATGCTGGTATCGCAACACAAGCGAAAGTAGAAGGAAAACTTCGTGAAGAAGGTATTTCACGTTACGATCTTGGCCGTGAAAAATTCCTTGAAAAAGCTTGGGAGTGGAAAGAAGAGTACGCTTCTCACATTCGTCAACAATGGGGGAAAGTTGGTTTAGGACTAGACTATTCTCGTGAACGTTTCACATTAGACAAAGGTTTATCAGATGCGGTTAATAAAGTATTCGTTCAATTATACGAAAAAGGCTTAATTTACCGTGGTGAATATATCATCAACTGGGATCCAGCTACACGTACAGCTCTTTCTGATATTGAAGTAATTCATAAAGAAGTTCAAGGTGCATTCTACCATATGAACTATCCGTTAACAGATGGTTCTGGTCATATTCGTCTTGCGACAACTCGTCCAGAAACGATGCTTGGTGATACAGCAGTAGCAGTTCATCCAGAAGACGATCGTTACAAACATTTAATCGGAAAAACAGTTACACTTCCAATCGTAGGCCGTGAGATTCCGATTATTGCTGATGAGTACGTAGAAAAAGATTTCGGAACGGGCGTTGTAAAAATTACACCAGCTCATGACCCGAATGACTTTGAAGTAGGTAACCGTCATGACTTACCACGCATTTTAGTAATGAACGAAGATGGAACAATGAACGAAAAAGCTGGTAAGTATAACGGTATGGATCGTTTCGAATGCCGTAAAGAATTAGTAAAAGACTTACAAGAAGCTGGCGTATTAGTAGAAATCGAGCCACATATGCATTCAGTAGGTCATAGTGAGCGTAGCGGTGCAGTTGTTGAGCCTTATTTATCAACACAGTGGTTCGTAAAAATGGCTCCACTTGCTGAAAAAGCAGTAGCGCTTCAACAAAAAGAAGAAGAAAAAGTAACGTTCGTACCAGAGCGTTTTGAAAACACATATTTACGTTGGATGGAAAATATTCATGACTGGTGTATTTCTCGTCAATTATGGTGGGGACACCGTATTCCAGCTTGGTACCATAAAGAAACTGGTGAAGTATACGTAGGTACAGAAGCACCAGCAGATATTGAAAACTGGAATCAAGATAACGATGTACTTGATACATGGTTCAGTTCAGCGTTATGGCCATTCTCAACACTTGGTTGGCCAAATGAAGATTCAGCAGACTTCAAACGTTACTATTCAACAGATGCACTAGTAACGGGTTATGATATCATCTTCTTCTGGGTATCTCGTATGATTTTCCAAGGTTTAGAGTTTACAGGCGAGCGTCCATTTAAAGATGTATTAATTCACGGTTTAGTTCGTGACGAGCAAGGTCGTAAAATGAGTAAATCTCTTGGTAACGGTATTGACCCAATGGATGTTATCGAGAAGTACGGTGCAGATGCAATGCGTTTCTTCTTATCAACAGGAAGTGCACCAGGTCAAGATTTACGTTTCAGCATGGAAAAAGTAGAATCTACTTGGAACTTCATTAATAAAATTTGGAACGCATCACGTTTCGTATTAATGAACATGGATGATATGAAGTATGAAGAAATCGATTTAACTGGTGAAAAATCAGTTGCGGATAAGTGGATCTTAACTCGCTTAAACGAAACAATCGAAAGCGTAACACGTAACATGGATAAATATGAGTTCGGTGAAGCTGGTCGTTCATTATACAACTTCATTTGGGACGATTTCTGTGATTGGTATATTGAAATGGCGAAACTTCCACTATACGGTGAAGATGAAGCAGCTAAGAAAACAACTCGTTCTATTTTAGCTTACGTATTAGATCAAACAATGCGTCTATTACACCCATTCATGCCATTCGTAACAGAGAAAATTTGGCAACATTTACCGCATGAAGGCGAGTCTATTACAGTAGCTGCGTGGCCAACAGTTCGCGAAGATTTACAAGATACGGAGGCTGCGGCAGAAATGCACCTTCTAGTTGATATCATTCGCTCTGTTCGTAACATCCGTGCAGAAGTAAATACGCCAATGAGCAAAAAAGTTCAAATGCAAATTAAAGCAAAAGATGAGGCTGTACTTGCTCAACTTACGAAAAATAGCTCTTACATTGAGCGTTTCTGTAACCCAAGCGAATTAACAATTCAAACAGACTTACAAGCGCCAGAAAAGGCAATGACTGCAATCGTATCAGGTGCAGAGTTATTCTTACCGTTAGCTGATCTTATCAATCTTGATGAAGAGAGAGCTCGTCTTGAGAAAGAACTTGAGAAGTTCGATAAAGAAGTAGAACGTGTACAGAAGAAACTTTCTAACCAAGGTTTCGTAGCGAAAGCTCCTGCAGCGGTTATTGAAGGAGAGCGTGCGAAAGAGCAAGATTACCTAGAAAAACGCGAAGCAGTTCGTCAACGTCTAGCAGATCTTGAAAAGTAAAAATGTTTTTAGAGACTCACTATATTGGTGAGTCTCTTTTCTTTGCGTATAATAGAACTATGAAAGGTGTCTTTTGAAAGGGGAAAAACATACGTGATACATACATACGAAGAAGCGATAGGGTGGATCCATAGCCGATTGAAATTTGGAATTAAGCCAGGATTAGAAAGAATGAGATGGATGTTAGAAGAACTTGGAAATCCAGAGCGTCATATAAAATGTGTTCATCTTGCTGGTACAAATGGAAAAGGTTCAACGTTAACATATATGCGTTACATGTTAGAAGGCGCGAAATATAAGGTAGGGACGTTTACCTCTCCTTACATCGAATCATTTAATGAACGCATTAGTGTGAATGGAACACCAATTGCAAACGAAGAGATTACTGAACTTGTAAAGCTGGTAAAACCAGTCGTGGAAAAACTAGATGAAACGGATTTAGGGGAAGCGACAGAGTTTGAAATTATTACTGTTATGGCGATTTGCTATTTCGGCAAATTCAATTTCTGTGATGTTGTTTTATTTGAAACAGGGCTTGGTGGACGTTTTGATTCTACCAATGTTATACACCCTGTTCTCACGATTATTACGAATATCGGTCACGATCATATGCATATTTTAGGAAATACACTAGGAGAAATTGCATATGAAAAGGCGGGGATTATTAAGTCTGGCGTGCCGGTAATTACTGGTGTACAAGATGAAGAAGCTTTGCAAGTTATTCAAAATGTTGCAAAGGAAAATCATGCAAACTTATACGAGATGGACAACCATTTTACAGCATTACATAAACAGTCTAGTGAAGATGGAGAACAGTTCGATTTCACTTGTCCTTTCGCCTCTTTTGAAGATGTGCGAATCACAATGAAAGGCAGCCACCAAGTAGGAAACGCAGCACTTGCGCTTATGGCAGTCATGTATGTAAAAACATACTTATCATTTTTAATTGAGGAAGAAGAAATAAGAACTGGATTACAGGAAGCGTATTGGGTGGGGCGCTTTGAAAAACTGCAAAGTAATCCAGATATTATTATAGATGGTGCTCATAATCCAGAAGGTATCGAAAGCCTTGTGAAAACAGTAGAAGCGCATTACAAAGATAAAAATGTAATAGTGTTATTTACTGCCCTTGGTGATAAACAATTACATAACATGGTAGGCCAATTAGAAACCATTGCAGATGAAATTATTTTTACAACATTCGCCTTTGATCGTGCTATTTCTGCTGATAAGCTTGCATCATATTCACAGAAAGAATCAAAATTAGTTTTTGAAAATTGGAAAGAGGCAATTGATACAAAAGTTGAAATGATAGCAGAAAATGATGTTTTTATCATAACAGGTTCTCTTTATTTCATTTCTGAAGTACGAAAATATATTCGCGAGAAAAACTAGATAGTCTTTGCTATCTAGTTTTTTTGTTCTACAAATGAAGTCAAATGCATACATATAAGATAAATATATAGGGTTATTTGGCGAATTCCTCTGACAAATATCTCGTTTTTTTATGAAATGAATATGATATGATGCGGACAACGATAAGAGGTGAGGTGTGAGTGTATGGACAAGCAATCACGAACGATCTCAGTGAAAGTGAATGGAACAGAAGCGAAGTATGAGGAAAAAAAGAAAGATGAATTTGAATGGATGGTAGTAGAAAGTGAACGACCGAAAAATGTTGTTCCGTTTCAAAAAGCGAAATCAATGTCTGTGGAAAAATACCGAAAGAAGTGGAGTAATACATTAATTGTAATCGTTGCAACTGCAATCATTATCGGTACGGCGTTTGGAATGGGGATGCTTCATTTACTTACTGGACAAGGAACGACAGGAGGAAGTGAAGTGACAGCTTCAAGGCCGACTGGAAATGGAGAATCAAAGGTGGGTGGAACGGCAGAACAAACACCAGCACCGAAAGAAGAAAAACAAAAAGCACAGGCAGGAACGGCATTGGATCCGATGAAATTATTTTTTGTTCAAGGGGGGCTTTATTCTTCTGAAGAAAAGGGACAGGCAGCTCTTGAAGAATGGAAAGGCAATGGGGGCATTGGTGCTTTGAGACCAAGCGGTGATAAGTATGCAATAGTTGTTGGTATTGCTAGCGATGAACAGTCTATAAATCAATTAATGACTAAGTATAAAAATGATGGTGTCCCCGTTTTAAAAAAGAACTGGGATATAACAGATAAAGCATTGCTGAAAGATGATAAAGAAGTAGGAACATTTTTAACAAAAGTGCAGCCATTATACACTCATTTAGCAAAATATGCTTCTAGCGTACAAGTTGGTGGAAAAAGCAGCGCAAAAGATATAGAAGCAATTGAAAAAGAATGGGAAAAGGTTGAAAAAGAAGGGAAAAGTATGAAACAAGAAGAAGCAAAGAAACTGTATATGTATACGTCGGTAGCTGTACAAACAGTAAAAGATGGGAAGATGGATAAGGAATCTTTGGCGAAATTAAATCAAGTTATTATTGATGGTTTACTCTCGTATGAAAAAATTGTTTCGTAGAAAGTGAAATGATAGGATAATAAAATGAGTAAGAAAGAAGTACATGTACTTCTTTCTTTTCTTTTGAATTTAGAGCAAAGTGCTTTCTCTATGACAGGAATATAATCGTATGCAATAAAGAAGTGTTATTTTAGTTAGAGAAATTAATATTTCTTTCATTTGTGGGCAAACTATTCCTTTGATACGATTAATATAAATTGTTCTGCTTCATGTGAGAAAGGAAGGAGAAAATATGAGAAAAATAATTTTAGCTTCAGGGTCACCTCGGAGGAAGGAATTGCTTGAGTTAGCTAGTGTGCCATTTGAAATCGTTGTAAGTGAAGTAGAGGAAACAATTGGTGCATATTCATCGCCTTCTGATATTGTAATGTCGCTTGCCTTGCAAAAAGCATCAGCGGTGGCAGAAAATAATAGTGATCACATTGTGTTAGGTGCAGATACAATTGTTACATATGAGTCGCGTATTCTTGGTAAGCCTTCTAATGAGGATGAGGCGAAAGAAATGTTACAATTACTATCAGGGAAAACACATGAAGTGTATACAGGTGTTGCGATTATATCAAAAGAAAAAACGGTTACTTTTTATGAGCGTACAGAAGTTACATTTTGGGAGTTAACAGAAGAGGAAATTGATACATACGTCGCGTCGAAAGAACCTCTTGATAAAGCCGGTAGTTATGGGATTCAAGGTAAAGGATCTATTTTCGTTCAAAATATTCAAGGGGACTACTATAGTGTAGTTGGCTTACCAATTGCACGTCTCGTTCGGGAATTAAAACAATTTGATATTGATGTAACCCATGCGTAAAATTGCATGGGGTTTTCTTTGAGAGAACAAATAAAGGGGTGGAGAGATGAACGGTATTCGTGATGTTGTAAGAGAAGAACAGCCACGGGAGCGTTTATTGTTAGAAGGTGCTGGAAGTTTATCAAATCGAGAGCTTCTCGCAGTGTTACTCAGAACAGGTTCTAAAGAAGAAACAGTTTTAAAGTTGTCAGATAAAATTTTACATCAATTTGATGGCTTACGTATGTTGAAAGATGCAACATTAGAAGAGCTAATTAGTATACATGGTATTGGGATTTCAAAGGCATCGCAACTTATGGCAGCCTTTGAACTAGGCAGAAGAATGGTACGTTTAGAATATCAAAATAGATATAGTATTCGAAGTCCAGAAGATTGTGCGAAATACATGATGGAAGAAATGCGTTTTTTACAACAAGAGCATTTTGTTTGTTTATATTTAAATACAAAAAATCAAGTTATACATAGGCAAACGATCTTTATTGGAAGTTTAAACACGTCAATTGTACACCCGAGGGAAGTTTTTAAAGAAGCCTTCCGTCGTGCAGCAGCCTCTATCATATGTCTTCATAACCATCCCTCAGGAGATCCCACGCCGAGCCGTGAAGATATTGCAGTAACAAAACGCTTAGTAGAATGCGGCCAGATTATCGGAATTGAAGTGCTTGATCATATTATAATAGGTGACCATAAATTCGTGAGTTTAAAGGAAAAAGGTCATATTTAAGACTATGCTTTTTACTTATTTTGTTTTATAATGTGATTTATGAGTTTTTTGTAGAAATTTATCTACAAAAAGGATAAAGATATAAAAAACGTACTGTTTTTATAATATAAAGTAAGAAAAAATGAGTCCGTGAAAACAAGAAAGGAAGATAAATAATATGTTTGGATTTGGTGGATTTACTCGCGATCTTGGAATAGACTTAGGAACTGCGAACACGCTTGTATATGTAAAAGGAAAAGGTGTAGTTTTACGTGAACCTTCAGTAGTTGCGTTACAAACTGATACGAAACAAATCGTTGCTGTAGGTAGCGATGCAAAACAAATGATTGGTCGTACACCAGGGAACGTTGTGGCACTTCGCCCGATGAAAGACGGTGTAATTGCTGATTATGAAACAACTGCAACAATGATGAAATATTACATTCAACAAGCTCAAAAATCAAACGGTTTCTTCTCACGTAAGCCGTATGTAATGGTATGTGTACCATCTGGTATTACAGCTGTAGAAAGACGTGCAGTAATCGATGCGACTCGTCAAGCGGGTGCTCGTGATGCTTATCCTATCGAAGAGCCATTTGCAGCAGCAATTGGTGCAAACTTACCTGTTTGGGAACCAACTGGTAGTATGGTTGTTGATATCGGTGGCGGTACAACAGAAGTTGCAATTATTTCTCTAGGTGGTATTGTAACAAGCCAGTCAGTCCGTGTTGCTGGTGATGATATGGACGATTCAATCATTCAGTACATTAAGAAAAGCTATAACTTAATGATCGGTGAAAGAACAGCTGAAGCATTAAAATTAGAAATTGGTTCTGCAGGCGAGCCAGAAGGTATCGAGCCTATGGAAATTCGCGGTCGTGATTTAGTAAGTGGTTTACCAAAAACAGTACTAATTCAGCCAGAAGAAATTGCAGATGCATTAAAAGATACAGTAGATGCGATTGTAGAATCAGTTAAAAATACGTTAGAAAAAACTCCACCTGAATTAGCGGCTGATATTATGGACCGCGGTATCGTATTAACAGGTGGCGGGGCATTACTACGTAATTTAGATAAAGTAATTAGTGAAGAAACGAAAATGCCAGTTCTTGTTGCAGAAGATCCATTAGATTGCGTAGCAATTGGAACAGGTAAAGCATTAGACAATATCGATCTTTTCAAAACTGCTGCTCGATAATATTGCAAAATAAAAATCAGTGAAATTAAGAGGGTGTGAACGTGCCACAGTTTTTCTTAAACAAAAGATTAATTGTTTTGTTGGTTAGTATTATTCTTCTCGTGGCATTGATTGGAATCTCATTGAAAGAACGGAACAGTTTAACATGGCCAGAGCAGTTTGTTAAAGATACTGTCGGTGTTGTAGAACGTGTATTCCAAAAGCCAGCGAAATACGTAGCTGGATTCTTCGAAAATGTAGAGGATGTAAAGCGCACGTATGAAGAGAATAAAGAATTAAAAGCAAAATTAGATAATTATGCAGGTCTATCAGGGAAAGTAAAACAATTAGAAGATGATAACAAGAAGTTACAAGAACTAACTGGTAAAAAAGAGTTAAATAGCGGGTATACTGAAATTCCAGCTACTGTTGTTTCTCGTAATCCAGATAAATGGTACGATTTAATTGGAATTGATAAAGGGGCACAGCAAGGAATTAAAAAAGATATGGCTGTAGTAACTTCACAAGGGTTAGTTGGAAGAGTGAAAAGTGTATCTCAATTTACATCATCAGTAGAATTACTAAGTTCTATGAGCCGAACAAATCGCGTTTCTGCTATTGTACAAGGGCAAGAGAAAATCTTTGGATTGATTGAAGGTTATGACAAAGAAAAGCAATTACTTCTTTTCACAAAGATTGGCTCTGATGCACCGGTAGAGAAAGATCAACTAGTTGTAACATCTGGACTGGGTGATATTTTCCCGAAAGGTCTTGTAATTGGAAAAATCGTTGAAGTTCAGCCGGATGCATATGGCTTAACAAAAACAGCTTATGTAAAACCTGCCGCTGATTTAAATGACGTAGAGCATATTACGGTTGCTAAACGTGCAACACCTTCAGCGTCATTAGAATAGGAGGAGAAGAAGAGATGATGAAGATATTAAAAAGAGCAGCTCTTCCTCTTTTGCTCCTTTTTGTGTTTCTATTTGAAAATATGTTTGCTACTGTTGTTCCAACGGATGTGTTTTGGAAAGACAGCATAGCAGCACCGCATTTCTTTATAATCGTCTTATGTTTTATTACAGTGTATTATAGTCCGGTCCAAGGGATTTATTACGGACTATTATTTGGCTTCTTATTTGATACCGTATACACAGAACTTGTCGGGATATATATTTTTGCTTATCCGATTTTAGCTTATTTAGTATATAGTGTGATGAAAGTACTACAATTGAATTTATTTATTGTTGTTTCTATCATATTAGCTAGCGTTGTAGCACTAGAGTATTATGTGTATGGATTCTTAACTTTATTAGGACGTACTCATATGCCAGCGTATGTCTTTTTCACAGATCGTCTCCTTTCTACTTTATTGTTAAATGCTATTTTCTTATTGATAGTTTGTTTCCCACTGAGACGATATATAGTGCGTCTTTCAAAAGCGATGGAAGAAAAAGAAAAAAGGATTTTCTAATTTTATGTCGAATTGAATCGGTGGGGTGAACTTTAGTGGAAGAAAAAAAGCAACAAAATGTAACGATAAAAGGGACAAAAGATGGGATAACGCTTCATTTAGATGATTGTTGTTCATTCTCAGAATTATTGATGGAATTAGACGAAAAACTTTCTACACATTACTACGATGGTGATGGGCGCTCTTTAATTGAAGTGCATGTGAAAGTAGGAAATCGTTATTTAACAGAAGTCCAACAAGAAGAGATTCGTACGTTAATTCGTAATAAAAAGAATCTTGTTGTGGATTCAATTGAAAGTGATGTTATCACTAAAGCAGAAGCAATAGCTTGGAAAGAAGAAACAGAAATTGTCCCTATTTCCAAAATTGTTCGCTCTGGACAAGTTTTACATGTAAAAGGAAATTTGTTGTTAATTGGAGATGTTAATCCAGGCGGAACGGTTATCGCTGGGGGGAATATTTTTGTCGTAGGATCATTAAGAGGAATTGCACATGCTGGGTATTATGGGGATTCGGATGCTGTAATCGCTGCATCTGTTATGAACCCGATGCAACTTCGAATTAGTGATGTGGCAATGCGGGCTCCGGAAGAGAAAGAAGACGGAGCGGAGGCGGCAGAATGTGCGTATATTAATGAGAACAATCACATTGTTGTCGATCGCCTGCAACTTCTCACTCATCTTAGACCTAATTTAACAAAGTTAGAAAGGGGAATTGTATAGCTGTGGGAGAGGCAATAGTAATTACATCTGGAAAAGGCGGAGTAGGTAAAACTACTACATCTGCGAACATTGGTACGGCCCTAGCGTTATCTGGAAAGAAAGTGTGCTTAATTGACACAGATATCGGTCTTCGAAATTTAGACGTAGTAATGGGGCTGGAAAATCGTATTGTATTTGATCTTGTTGATGTCGTTGAAGGGCGTTGCCGTTTACCTCAGGCTCTTATTAAAGACAAACGTTTTGATGATCTTTATTTATTACCTGCAGCACAAACGAGTGATAAATCAGCGGTAACACCTGAACAAATGGATGAATTAATACAAGTATTACGTCAAGATTATGATTACATATTAATTGATTGTCCTGCGGGGATTGAGCAGGGATTTAAAAATGCGGTAGCTGGTGCGGATAAAGCAATCGTTGTTACGACTCCAGAAGTATCCTCAATGCGCGATGCGGATCGTATTATTGGGCTTTTAGAAAAAGAGGATATTGAACCACCCAAACTTGTTATTAACCGTGTACGTAGTCATATGCTTCATGAACAGGATATGTTAGATGTTGATGAAATTGTACGTACATTGTCAATCGAGCTTCTTGGTGTTGTCGAAGATGACGATGAAGTTATTCGAGCTACAAATACAGGTGAACCTGTGGCGTTGCAACCAAGCGGAAAAGCAGCGTTGGCTTATCGTAATATTGCAAGACGCTTGTTAGGTGAGAATGTACCATTACAAGCATTTGAACAAGAAAAGGTATCGGTATTTGCAAAGGTGAAAAACTTCTTTGGAATCCGTTAAGAGCACTTCGCACATATGCGAGGTGCTTTCTTTTTTCTTCACACGAATATCTTTCTTTCTTAGCTCATACATATGTACAAACTGTATACAACTGTTTCTAAATGAAATTAGCTTAACGAAAGAAAGGAGACAGTATGAAGAATAGACGCGTAGAAGAAATTAAAAAGCGGATTGCAAAAAGGAAGGCCGAGCAAGAAAGGATGGAGGAAGAGCAGTATTTTAACGGAGGGAATTTTGATAGTGAAGCAGTATTTATTGAAGATGGAGAAAAGGAAATGCATCCCTTATTTCGAAAGGAAGTCTTTTTCTTCAAAGTTTTATTATCAGCAATATTAGTTCTTTCGGTTGCTATTTTATATAAGAATGCTCCTTCTTCATTCAATGGAGCTAAAGCTGTTACAGAAAAAGTGATGAAAGAGGAATTTCAGTTTGCTACTGTAGCGAAATGGTACGAAAAGCAATTTGGAAAACCGCTTGTATTCTATTCACCGAACGAGAAAAAAGAAGGAAGTATTCAGCAAAAAGATTATGCAATTCCTGCTTCTGGAAAAGTAATGCAAGGGTTTCAAAAAAATGGCCAAGGTGTATTTGTCCAAACAGCTACAAATGCAAAAGTGGAGTCAGTAAATGAAGGGTTAGTTGTTTTTGCAGGCAAGAAAGAGGAACTTGGAAATACAGTTCAAATTCAACATGCAGATGGTACGGAGTCATGGTATGCAAACTTAAACGATATGTCAGTGAAATTATATGATTACGTTTCAAAGAAACAAAAAATTGGAACGGTGAGTAATGATACAAATGATAAAAATGGAAAGTTTTATTTCGCGATAAAAAAGAATGAGAAATTTATTGATCCGATCCAGGTGATATCATTTGATTAAATATAGGGACGTTTTAACGAAAATTTCCGTGCATCCATTATTTTGGGTTATTATTGTCATTGGTATTTTTACTGCGCGTTTTAAAGAGTTACTACTGTTATTTTGTATTGTTCTTATTCATGAACTTGGGCATGCTTTTGCAGCAGCACACTATAATTGGCGTATAAAAAGAATTCAGCTTTTGCCGTTTGGTGGCGTTGCCGAGCTTGAGGAACATGGTAATAAGTCATTGAAAGAGGAACTTGTTGTCGTAATTGCAGGACCGATTCAACATGTTTGGATGATGCTGGTAGGTTATATGTTGTTCAAAGCTGGTTGGCTAAATGCAGATTTATATTATTTCTTCATGTGGAATAATATAATTATTTTAGCATTTAATTTACTTCCTATTTGGCCGTTAGATGGCGGGAAAGTATTGTTTAATATACTATCATATCGTTTCCCTTATTTACAAGCACATGAAAAGATGATGCAATTGTCATGTGTTTTTTTTGGTGTAATATTAGGATGGCAGTTACTCTGGAATAGTAACAATATTATGATGTGGGTACTACTCATATTTTTAGCAGTGTCATTATATCAAGAGTGGAAACAAAGACGGTATGCATTTATGCGTTTTTTATTAGAACGTTATTATGGAAACAAAAGAGGAATCGAAAAGATTGCACCTATTGAAGTGCAAACGGAAGATCGTTTATATACGATCTTCACAAAATTTCGTAGAGGATATAAGCATTCTATTATCGTCCGTGGAAAATATAAAGAGCATTACACATTGGATGAAAATGAATTGCTCTATGCATATTTTACTGAAAAACGAACAACTTCATCAGTTGAAGAATTAATCGGTTAGTGTTGACGATAGCACTAACCTTTTATTATTGTAAAAGCAAAGAAGATTATAAAGTGAGGAAATAATTTTGAAAACGTTATATGTGAATTACGCTGGTTCGGAAAAGCGCGTTGCAATTGAAGAGAAGAAAAAAATTGTTGAGTTTTTATGGAAACGTAATGAAGAGCAAGAGATTGTTGGGCATATTTATGTTGGACGTGTCGTAAGAACAATTGCTGGAATGAATGCAGCTTTTGTAAACATCGGTTTAGAAAAACATGCTTACCTTTCATACGATGATGTACCATCTTCTTATCGTATACATGAAGGGCAAGCGATACTCGTACAAGTTGTGAAAGAGGCAATTGATACGAAAGGGCCTAAATTGACAGCGAATATAGAATTTACCGGGAAATATGTCGTTTATATGCCGTTTGATGAGATGCGCGCTGTTTCTCGAAAAATAAAAAATAATAAAAGAAGACAACAGTTACTCCAAATTGAAATAGAGGGAACGGGGGGATACATTTTCCGTTCTGCTTCTGAAAAAGGAGCAATTGAAGAAATACAAGCTGAAATGCAAGGGTTACAACAGTTGTATGAAGAGTTAAAAAGAAAAGAGGGCCAAGGAAAGGCGCCGTTATTACTTCATCGACCGGCGACCTTTTTAGATCGTGTATTTCAAGAGAACCCAATTGAAACAATTGAAAAAGTAGTTGTAGATACAAGAAGTATAGTAAAGGAATTAGAAGACAAAGTTGGAAAAGAAAAAGTATCTTTTTATAATGAAAAGTCTTCGATGTTTAACCATTTTGGAATAGAGCGTGAGATTGAGAAAGCACTCCAAAAAATTGTGTGGCTTCCAAATGGTGCTTATTTAATTGTAGAACAAATGGAGACGATGACTGTAATTGATGTGAATACGGGCAAGTTTACGGGAAAACAAAATTTACAAGATACAGTACTTCGCACAAATGAGCTAGCCGCTGAAGAAATTGCACGCCAATTAAGACTTCGTGATATTGGTGGTATGATATTAATTGATTTTATTAATATGAAAAAAAGAGAAGATAAAGAAAAGGTAAGAGAATGTCTCATAGCTGCTATGAAAGATGATCGTACTTATACAAGAATACTTGGATTTACTGAGTTAGGAATTTTGGAGATGACACGAAAACGTAAAAAACATTCTTTACGTGACGTATTACTAGAAGAGTGTGTATCTTGCAAAGCGACGGGTTATGTGATGTCGCATGAAACAATTGCGTATGAGTTAGAGAGAGAACTAATCACATATGGCAATATAGAAGATGAAGCGGTATTAATCGCTGCGCCTAAAGAACTGCAAAAACAATTTTTGCAAAAAGAATTACAAAAAAATATTCCATTTGAAATCTATTTCAAAGATGATATTATCGAAAAGTACGCTATTATCCGTTTTGGAAGTAAAAAAGAAATTGTAGAACGGAAAAAATAGTTAGTAGAAGATTCATTGACAATACTCAATGAATTATGGTAACATCTTTATGTTATAGTTTATAGCACCTAAACGGCTATATGCTACAACCGCACAAGACAGGTTCCCTAAAGGCATTTATGTCTACCTCGTTTTTGGCGAGTCTTAGTAATTAAGAGGAGGTGCAAGTATGTACGCAATTATCGAAACAGGTGGAAAACAAATTAAAGTTGAAGCTGGTCAAGCAATCTACATTGAAAAATTAGATGTTGAAGCTGGTGAAACTGTTACTTTTGACAAAGTTCTTTTCGTTGGTGGCGAAAACGTTAAAGTTGGTAGCCCAGTTGTAGAAGGTGCAACAGTTACTGCGAAAGTTGAAAAACAAGGTCGCGCTAAGAAAATTATCGTTTTCAAATACAAAGCGAAAAAGAACAATCGTAAGAAACAAGGTCATCGTCAACCTTACACTAAGCTAGTTGTTGAAGCTATCAACGCTTAATTCTGGTTAACATGATTAAAATTACGATAAGTCGCACGAAATTAGGAAGTATCCAATCATTTAAAATGACTGGACATGCCGATTATGCGCCACATGGACAAGACCTTGTCTGTGCTGGAACTACAGCGGTTGTGTTTGGTTCTATAAATGCAGTGGAAGAACTTTGTAATGTGCAAGCAACTATTGAACTCGGAAGTGATGGCGGATTCTTAACGTATGAATTGCCTAATGATTTAGACGTTCATGCAGCAGAAAAAGCACAAACCCTTTTAGAAGGATTAGTTGTTTCGCTTAAGACGATCGAACTTGATTACGGAAAGTATATCCGTTTAATAGAAAAAGTGCAGGAGGTGTAACGTATGTTAAGATTAGATCTTCAGTTTTTCGCATCTAAGAAAGGTGTAGGTAGTACAAAGAACGGTCGTGACTCTCAGTCAAAACGTCTTGGTGCTAAACGCGCAGATGGTCAAACGGTTTCAGGTGGTTCAATTCTTTACCGTCAACGCGGTACAAAAATTTATCCAGGTGTTAACGTTGGTCGTGGTGGCGATGACACTTTATACGCGAAAGTTGACGGCGTAGTACGCTTTGAGCGTCTTGGCCGTGACCGCAAACAAGTGAGCGTATATCCTGTTGCTCAAGAAGCATAAGAACTCACGGAAAACTCTAACCTGAGTGCAGGTTAGAGTTTTTCTATATTAAGGGGTATCTAAATGAATGAAAAATGGACAATTATAGATGCATTGCGCCATTCAAGACATGATTGGCTCAATCGTATGCAGATGGTGAAAGGAAACCTTTCACTTGGAAAAGTGGAAGAAATTCATAGTCTCATCGATCGTTTTGTCCAAGAAGCGAGACAAGAATCCAATCTGATGGGGCTATCAATGCCTTTATTTTCAGAGTGGATTTTAACATATAATTGGAAACAGCAGCCGTGCTTATTGGAGTACGAAGTATTAGGGAAATTACATAACTTATCTCACTTGGATGAGACTGTATGTACATGGACGAATCAATTTTTCTCAATGCTTCAGCATAGTTTAGACGTATATGTTGAAAATTATGTTTGTATCACAATTGAATGTGACGCGGAGAATGCTCGTTTCTTTTTTGATTTTCGTGGTAAGCTAACGAGTGTAGAAGAACTACAGAATTGGCTTGCGACCCAAAACAATAAATGGTATTCCATTTCTTATACAGTGCGAGACGAAGAAGTCTCAGTTATATTACAACCAATTGAAAAAAGTGTGGTGAAATAATGTTTGTAGATCAGGTCAAGATATATGTAAAAGGCGGCGACGGTGGTAACGGTATGGTTGCGTATCGTCGTGAGAAGTATGTTCCTAAAGGTGGCCCAGCAGGTGGCGACGGCGGTAAAGGTGCAGATGTTGTTTTCGTAGTTGAGGAAGGCTTACGTACATTAATGGACTTCCGCTACCAACGTCATTTCAAAGCTGATCGCGGTCAGCACGGAATGAGTAAAGGTCAGCACGGACGTAAATCTGAAGATTTACTTGTAAAGGTTCCGCCAGGAACAGTAGTAAAAGATGAAAAAACTGGTCAAATTCTTGCCGATTTAGTAACGCATGGACAAACTGCTGTAATTGCAAAAGGTGGCCGTGGTGGCCGTGGTAACTCACGTTTCGCAACAGCTACGAACCCAGCGCCAGAAATCGCTGAGAACGGGGAACCAGGTCAAGAGCGTGATGTCATTCTAGAACTTAAAGTACTAGCAGACGTTGGACTTGTTGGATTCCCAAGTGTAGGTAAATCTACATTATTATCTGTTGTATCATCAGCGCGTCCGAAAATTGCAGAGTATCACTTCACAACAATCGTTCCGAATCTTGGTGTTGTTGAAACTGGTGATAACCGCAGCTTCGTTATGGCTGACCTTCCAGGACTAATTGAAGGCGCACATGCTGGCGTTGGACTTGGACACCAATTCTTACGTCATATTGAGCGTACACGTGTAATCGTGCATGTTATTGATATGTCTGGTTTAGAAGGCCGTGATCCATATGAAGATTACGTAACGATTAATAATGAATTGAAAGAATACAATCTTCGCTTAACTGAGCGTCCACAAGTTGTTGTTGCAAACAAAATGGATATGCCAGATGCAGAAGAAAACTTACAAGCATTTAAAGAGAAAGTGGGAGACGAAGTAAAAATCTTCCCAATCTCAGCTGTAACAAGACAAGGTGTTCGTGACTTACTGTTTGAAGTAGCAAACTTAATAGAAACAACACCAGAATTCCCAATACATGAAGTTGCGGATGAGTCTGATACAAGTGTAATGTACAAATTTGATACTGAAGGTGTTAAATTTGAAATTACACGTGAAAGTGATGGCACGTTTGTTATCTCTGGTTACGATATCGAGAAAACATTCAAGATGACAGACTTCTCACGTGATGAATCTATACGTCGTTTCGCTCGTCAAATGCGCGGAATGGGTATTGATGAAGCGCTTCGTGCACGTGGTGCAAAAGACGGAGATATTGTAAAAATTCTTGAATATGAATTTGAATTTATCGATTAAGACTGCCGAAATACGGCAGTCTTTTTTTATATCGTAAAAATCGGATTTATATAGGAAAAAATCCCCACTAATTAAATTTTCAATTTATAATGGAAAAAGGAGTAAATGTAGAAGAATTCTTTTATGGGGAGAAAAAGAACATGTATAAAATATTAATTGTAGAAGACGATGAGAAAATTGCGGGAATATTAGAGGAGCATTTAGAAAGGTATGGCTATCAATCATTTAGAGCAAGTGATTTACGTCATATAAAAGATGAGTTTGTAAAAATAAATCCTCATCTTGTGTTACTTGATATTAATTTACCGTACTTTGACGGTTTTTATTGGTGTCGTCAAATTCGTACTGTATCGAATGCGCCGATTATTTTTGTTTCTGCAAGAACAGGGGAAATGGATCAAGTAATGGCGATTGAAAATGGCGGCGATGATTATATTACGAAGCCATTCCATTTAGATATCGTAATGGCAAAGGTGAAGAGTGCGCTTCGCCGTGGCTACGGAGAGTATGCCTCTGCTGCTGAGAGTGATTGTTTAGGTGTAAATGGACTGTTGTTATTCCCGTCTCAGCATATTGTTGAGTGGCAAGGACAACAAACTGAACTGACAAAAAATGAGTTTTACTTATTGGAGTGTTTAATGAAACAGGTGAATCAATATGTAACGCGCGAAGAACTGTTAGAAGCTCTATGGGATGAAGTAGCATTTGTGGATGATAATACATTAACCGTAAATGTAAAACGTGTAAGGAAGAAACTAGAGGAGTTAGGCATTAAAAATGCAATTGTAACGAAACGTGGATATGGTTATGCGCTTCTTACGGAGTGGGGCGAAGGGCATGAAGGTTAAAAATTACCTCATGGACCGCTTTTCTTTAATTCTTTCTTATATTGTTAGCCTTTGTTTATTTGGGCTCGTTTTACAGTTGCAAAGTCTTTTAGAAAAGAAATCCATTGATTGGAGTACGTGGTTATATGGACTTTTATTAGGAACAGTTGTGTTTACTGTATACCTCATTTACGATTACCGAAAACGGAGTGTGTTTTTAAAGAGGATCGAAAAGTATGTTACTGGTGGAAATACATTACATGACTCTTTACTTATTGATGAATCTTATACATCAGATCAAGAAATGGTCGTTGAATCTTTTACGTTATTAAGACAGCAATATATGAATGAAGTTCATAAACAGCATGCGAAAGAGCAACAGCAAATGATATTTATGAACCAATGGATTCACCAAATGAAAACACCAGTATCTGTTATTGAATTATTGCTGCAAAAGTTTGGCAAAGAGCATCGTGAGGCAAGAGCAACAGTTGAAAGTATTCGTGAAGAAAATAACCGTATACTAAATGGTTTAGATTTAGCGTTACATATGGCAAGACTAGAGCAGTTTGCGAAAGATTATAAGGTAGAAGTAGTAAATGTTATAGATGTCGTGCGAGGTATTATTAATGAAAATCGGAAATCCTTCATTCAATCGTCTGTATTTCCGAAAGTGATGTTTGAAGAAGATACTTGTATGGTTGCCTCTGATAGAAAATGGCTAAGTATTGCTATAGGTCAAATTATTGTAAACGCAATTAAGTATACAAAAATTTCAGCGGCAGAGAAAAAAGAAATTCAATTTCAAATTGAAGAGAAAGACCAAAAGGTGTTATTACATATTAAGGACAATGGAATCGGTATTCCAGAGCAAGATGTAAAGCGCATATTTGATCCATTCTTTACGGGGGTAAATGGCCGTAAAACGAGAGAAGCGACTGGAATGGGTTTATATATTACGAAGGAAATTTGCGATAATTTACATCATGGAATGTATGTCCAATCGGCTGAAGGAGAAGGGACAACATTCACGTTCCAATTTGCAAAAGATGAAGAATATCATACATTGATGAGAAAAATGACAAAACTGTAAGATAACAAAACGTTTTGTAAGGGAAATCACTCGTTTCTTTTTCTTATTTTTCTTATAGTAAATGTAAGAAGAAAACACGTAGGGGGATTAGAAATGAGTGTTCTTGAAGTAAAAGGATTAACGAAGGTGTACCAATCAAAAGGTTCAGTAGCGACGACTGCTTTAAACGATATAAATTTTAAAATAGAAGAAGGCGAATTTGTAGGGATTATGGGTCCTTCAGGAAGCGGGAAAACGACGCTTTTAAATTTATTAGCAACAATTGATAAGCAAACTTCAGGTCATGTGCTTGTAAATGGTGAAGAAATTAATCAAATGCGTGCTGCAAAATTAGCGGAGTTTCGCCGTACACATTTAGGGTTCATCTTTCAAGATTTTAATTTACTTGATACGTTATCCATTAAAGAAAATATTATTTTACCACTTGTAATGGCGAAGAAATCTGTAAATGAAATCGATGCGAAAGTACTGGAAATTGCGAAGTTTTTAAATATCGAAGAAATTTTAAATAAAAAAGTATACGAAGTATCTGGGGGACAACAACAACGTGCAGCAGCAGCGAGAGCAATCATTCATGAACCGACGTTAATTTTAGCAGATGAGCCAACTGGAAACTTAGACTCGAAGTCAGCGAAATCGCTAATGGGCGCTCTGCAAGATTTACACGAGCAAAAGAAAGTAACGATTGCAATGGTTACGCACGATCCAGTAGCGGCTAGTTATTGTGAACGTATCCTTTTCATACGCGATGGGGAAATTTTCTCGGAAATACATAAAGGAAGAACGAAACAAGCCTTTTTCCAAGAAATTCTGGACGTACTTGCGATGCTAGGAGGAGAATATCATGAACTTTCGCCAGCTCGCGCTTAATAACGTAAAAGGAAATTGGCGTAACTATAAAGCGTTTCTTATAAGTAGTTGTTTATCGATTGTCGTATTTTTCATGTATGCTTCTTTTATTTATCATCCAGATGTCGTAAGCGGTAATATTAGTATGAGAAAGATGATCACAAAAGGATTAGAATCGATGAATTATATTGTGGTCATCTTCTCGGCACTCTTTATTTTATATGCAAATTCAACGTTTTTACGAGCAAGAAAAAAAGAGTTTGGTCTACTAACATTAATAGGCGGAACGAAATCGCAGCTCGGCCGAATGATTATATTAGAGCAACTGATGTTAGGTAGTATTGCAATTGTAATTGGTATTGGGGTTGGAATGCTTTGTTCAAAATTATTTTTCCAAGCGTTAAGCGTATTATTGAAAATAGATAAGACACTTCCACTTGTTTGGAATAGTAAAGCAGTTCTTATTACAGCTGCCGTATACTTTATCCTATTTTTAATCCTATCATTGTTTAGCGTTTGGACAGTAGGACGCTTGCAAATTATTGATTTATTAAGAGAAGCTAGAAAGCAAAAAGTAGAGCCGTTTGCATTTACATGGTTATGTGTAGTTGGTATAGGATGTATTATTGCTGCATATGTACTTAGCTTCCAAGTAACGTTTCTGAATTTTATTATTCTCTTTTTACCGGTGGTAGGACTGACAATTGGCGGAACGTATTTACTATTTACACAAGGAAGTACAGTCGTATTAAAAGCATTACAAAAACGAAAACAATCTTTTTATACGTACCCAAATATGTTCGTCCTTAGCAATCTTATTTATAAAATGAAAGATAATGCTCGTTTTCTATTTGTAATTTCTATTATTACGGCGGTAGTATCTTCAGCAGTAGGTACACTGTACGTATATTTTGAAAATATGAGTGCGAAAACGGTAGAACTTACACCACATGCTATTTCATATGAGGAAAAGGGGTTAAATACGCATAATCTTATTAATGAAGAAAAGGTACAGGAGCTTGTGAAGAGACACGGGTTTGAAGATGCGCGAAAAGTAACCTACGTTAAACTACAGGCAACACAGAAAATAACGTTGTTTAATAGTGAACATGAAGTACCGATGACGATTATTTCAGAAAAAGAATATAATGCAGAAGTGCGCAAACAAAAGAGAGAGCAACCTACAGAAGTTCATAATGCACCAGGTAGTGCAACGATGGTTATGGTTGATATGTCAAATGAACTGATGAAGATAGATCGTACGAAACCGTATGAATTTACAATTAACGGGCAAAAGCAGTCTGTTCAATTAAATAGTCCAACGCAGTATTCTGTTTTTAATGATAGTGAATATCTTATTGTAAATGATCAAGATTTTGAGAAATATGCAAAACTCGTACCAGATGAAGAAAAGACGAAATATTACGGTTATTATATCGAGGATTGGAAAAGTACAGAAGATCTTGTATTAGATTTGAAAAATGAAATTGCACCAGAAAAGCAAGGGGAATTGAGAAATTCAGTGTTTGCGTATAAGGATATAAGAGAAGGTGGAGCAATTACAATGTTCATCGGTTTCTTCGTAGCGGTACTGTTCTTCTTCTTCGCTTGTAGTATGACATACTTTAAATGGTTTAACGATAAAGAACAAGATCGTATTCAATTTAAATCGTTAAAGAGAATCGGTATGACAGATAAAGAAATTCGCAAAATTGCGATTCGACAAATGGGAGTTATCTTCTTTATCCCAATTTTAATCGGTTCCATTCATAGTGGAGTTGCTCTTCATACGTTAGGGAAAATGCTTTATATTGATTTATGGAAATCAGGTGGGCTTGTAATTGGAGCATACATTTTAGCTTCTGCCATTTACTTTATGATCGCGCAAAGAGGATATTTAAAACACGTAAAAAGCTAGGGGAACCTCTAGCTTTTTGCCTATGTAGTAAGTTATAGGAGGACGATAGATGAACATTTGGCAACTAGCGCTGCAAAATATAAAAGGGAATTGGCGTAATTATAAAGTGTTTTTCTTAAGTAGTTGTTTTGCGATATTTGCTTCTTACGCATATATGTCTGTCATTGTGCATCCGTATATGCAAGAGACGATGTGGTATCAAAACGTACGTTGGGGACTTATCATATGTAATGTTATAATCATTTCTTTTTTCGTCATATTTATTTTGTACTCTACTTCTATTTTCATAGAAGCACGTAAGAAAGAATTAGGGTTATATATGTTAATGGGAGCAACGAAATCTAACGTAATAGGAATGATTATGACCGAACAAATTTTAATCGGGGTCTTCGCGAATATTTTCGGTATTGTGCTCGGTATGATATTTTTAAAACTCTTTTTTATGGTATTTAGTATGTTACTGGGGCTTCCGAAAGAACTCCCTGTCATATTTGACGTAAGGGCGATTGGTGTAACATTTATTACATATATGGTCGTTTTTATTTTGTTATCTTTTATAAGTGCTTTACGTATATGGAATATAAAAATCATTCGGTTATTGAAAGAATTTCGAACAGATAAAAAAGAGAAGAAAACATCAAAGTGGCTTTGTTTATTCGGTTTTGCTTGTTTAGTGGGCGGGTATGCGTTGGCGCTACAAGTGACGATGACTACGATAGCAATATACTTTTTCCCTGTGTCTATACTTGTCTTTTTTGGAACGTACTTTTCTTTTACACATGGAGCTACCCAAGTGTTAGAAATGATAAAGCGAAATAAAAAGATTATGTATACATATCCGTATTTATTTATTGTGAATCAATTGTCACATCGAATGAAGGAAAATGGTCGCTTTTTCTTTCTGATGTCTATGGCAACGACGTTTGTAGTTACAGCAACAGGTACGGTGTTCTTATATTTTTCTAGCATGCAAGATATGTGGCGAACTGGAGGGGTACACTCGTTTTCGTACATAGAAAAAGGTATTTCTACTCATGAAGTCTTTGAGGAAGGTGCGGTTGAAAAATTACTGCATCAATATGAGTATGATGATTTTCAATATATGAGTTTTGTTGGAGTTTATGCATCCATTCAGTCTAATAAGGGAGAAACAACAATAGTACCGCTTATAAAAGAAAGTGAATATAACCAAGAAGCAAGGAAACAAAAACAGAAAACGTATCGTCCTAAAAAAGGTACAGTGACACTCGTTTATTATAATAAATACAATAATTCGAATGTGTATAATCAAAAAGAGATTCAATTGCAAGTAATGAATCAACCATATCAATTCGTATTTAACGGTCAGAAAGAAGGGGTTCAATTTAACCATCACCCTTCGTACATTAATGGTCTGTTCTTCGTTATGAATGATGAAGATTTTGACAGTATAGCAAATCAGGTTCCTGATTCTGAAAAAATGATATATAGAGGCTACACATTATCAAATATCGAAAAGACGAAGAAATTAAATGAAGATTTACGAAGACATATAAAACAAGATAATAATAATGCATTTCGAAGCAATATGGAGTTGTATGTAAATATGAAAGAAGGCGGCGATATTACTCTATTTGTAGGCTCATTTATTAGTATATTATTCTTTCTCACTTCATGTAGTATCGTGTATTTTAAATGGTTCCATAATATTGCATCGGACCGAAAGCAGTATGGTGCACTCTCTAAACTTGGAATGACGAAGGAAGAAGTATGGAAAATTTCTCGTTGGCAATTATGTATGCTATTTTTTGCGCCAATTATAGTAGGGAGTATGCATAGTGCAGTTGCATTATATACGTTTCATAATACGCTTTTTATGGATGGATCATTAAGAAAAGTAGGTTTGTTCATTCTGTTTTATATCGCAGCATGTATCATTTATTTCTTCTTCGCTCAAAGAGAGTATAAGAAACATTTAGACTAGCGAATGCTAGTCTTTTTTAAAAATTCGAAATTTACATAGAAGAATATAAAAAAGTATGGTATAACAGTAAGAAAACGAAAAAGAGGGGAAAAGACGATGATTCGAGTAGGATATTTAGGACCAGAAGCAACATTTACAAATATGGCGGTGAGTCGTTTTTTTCCGGAAGCAGAGCATGTACCGTATCGAACGATTCCAGATTGTATAGATGCAGCTGCAAATGAAAATGTAGACTTCGCAGTTGTACCGTTAGAAAATGCAATAGAAGGTTCAGTGAATATAACGGTTGATTACCTTGTACATGAGCAGCCACTTTCCATTGTAGGAGAAATTACAGTACCAATTCAGCAGCATTTACTTGTACATCCGCAGTATGCAGAAGTGTGGGATGAAGTATATGCAGTGCATTCTCATCCGCATGCCATTGCACAGTGCCATAAATTTTTAAATGAAGAATTAAAAGGAGTAACTGTTCGAGATATGACATCTACAAGTGCTGCTGCACAATATGTGAAAGAACATCCTGAAGAGAAAATTGCCGCTATTGCAAATGAAGCGGCTGCAGAAAAATACGGATTAACAATTGTGAGACGTAGTATTCATACGCATAAAAATAATCACACACGTTTCTTAGTACTCCATAAGAAAAAGAAAGCAGTACTCCCGAATAACGGAGAGAACCGCGGAGAGAAAACGACGCTTATGATAACGTTACCTGCAGATTATGCAGGTGCCCTATATCAAGTGTTATCAGCTTTCGCATGGAGAAAATTAAACTTATCAAAAATCGAATCGCGTCCGATGAAAACAGGTCTTGGAAATTACTTTTTCTTAATCGATGTCGATAAAGCATACGATGACGTATTATTGCCAGGCGTAACGATGGAACTTGAAGCACTCGGTTTTTCTGTTACTGTGCTGGGGAGTTATTCTTCTTATTGGTTGTAAGATGTAGATGGAATGTTGGTATTTGTCTAATCGTCAATATCATTTCATTGCCTAATATATTTTTTAATAGATTAATAAAATCCCACCTGCAGAAGGTGGGATTCTTTATCCCGCTATTTGCCGGGCAGTAAGAGCCCCACCTCAAAATTCAGCGAAAGTGAAGAAGTTATGAGGGGATCGGGCTGATAATCAGTGGGGAATGAACAAAACCCCCACTGATTAAAGTTTCACTTTATTTCAACTTCGCAAGACGATCTTCTAATTGACCACGCCAAATATCAGCTAGTTCTGGAACAGCAAGAATCTTCTCGATGCCATCTTTATCTTTTCTATTATGAAAATAAATTTCGTTAGAGAATAAAACAGAAACATTGCTTGATGGACGTTCTAGTAATGTGATTTTTGAATCTTTACGTACAGTACCTTCTTGAAGAACGCGGCATAGGTAGCCAGTAAATCCAGTTGCTACAATACGCGGCAGTATGCCAGGGATGCCAAGGCGTTTTGAAATTGTGCTACAAGGTACGCGCGCTTGTGTCACTTGAATAATCGCTTCACCTAATTTGTATGTATCTCCGATGCAAACATCATGCTCTAACATATTTGTTACGGTAATGTTTTCGCCAAATGCGGAAGCTGGAAGTGTTGTTTGAAATTCTTTTTCCCATAGTGCGTAATGCTCGTGTGAGTACACACAAACTGCGCGATCAGGTCCACCGTGGTGTTTTAAATCTGCTACATCATCACCAAGGAAGCCATCTTTTGATAGGAAAGCTTCTTCGGTAAGTTCTTTACATATACCGGTAATCATTTCTTTATCTTCGCTATATTTCATTTGTTTCGGTTTCCCAATGCTAAAGTGAACGAGTTCAATTCCCATATTTGATCTCCTTTACGATTGATTACAATATTATAGCATTAAAAAAGCACAGAGAATGATAAAAACTCTGTGCTTTACATTAATAAACGAGAAATCCTGCTTTATCTAAAGCTTCGCAAGCAGCATCTAACTTCTCTTTAGAATCTGCTTCAATTGTATGTAAGTGAATACCATCTGTTAGTTGCGATAGATAGGAAGCGTTTGTGTTTTCGATTTTTTGTAAATATTGCTCTACATCAAAGCGATTGCTTACCATAATGGATGCTGTTAAGTCACCGTATACAGGATGCTCAACTTTTACGTCTTTAATCGTAACGCCGTGGTCAACAAGCATTGTAAGTTCTTGACGTACTTCTGCTGGTTTGTGCTGGCATACGATTACGCGTTCGAAAGTTTGTTGTTTCTCTTGTGGCTTTAAATATAAATAGCCTTGAGCAGTTGCAATAATTGGTTCGTTTCGTGCTTTAAGCAAGGAAATATCTTGCACGATAACTTGTCTACTTACGTTCGTCTTTTTCGATAGTTCATTCCCCGATAACGGTTCATTTGCAGCAAGAAGCCACTGGAGGATAAGCTGTCGTCTTTCTTCACCTAAAATCTTTTTTTGTTCATTTTGTTTCATTATGATTTAACACCTCTATAAAATTGATTTCCAATTGTGTGTAGTGCATGAATAGTAGTATCAATTTGATCTTTCGTTGTTTGTTGTCCGAAAGAGAAGCGGACATATTGTTTTGCCTCTTCATACGTTTTTCCAATTGCAAGCATAGTTTTCGAAGGTTCTTGTTTACCGACTTGGCAAGCACTTCCGGTGGAAATGGCGATACCATGGCGATTACATTCTAGCATAGTATATTGACCTTCTATTCCTTTTATTGTAACCCCAACAATATGTGGTAAACAAGAAGTAGAATGACCTTCTACTTCAATTTCTAGCGGAAGTGTTTGTATTTGCTCTAAAAAGTAGGATCGTAACTCTTTAAAACGTAAACTTTCTTCCCATTGAGTTTTTAATATATTTTCAGCAGCTGTTAAAAAAGATGCGATGCCGGGAACGTTCACTGTACCTGGGCGAAATCCTTTTTCGTGAGAAGTTCCTGGAAATACTTGTTCCCAGCGAGTTTGCGGATTTATGTAGCAAGCGCCGACACCTTTTGGTCCGTATATTTTATGTGCTGAAACAGAAAGACTATCAATCCCCATCTCAAAAACATGGATAGGCAGTTTACCAAACGTTTGCACACAATCCGTATGAAATAAAACATTATATTTTTTTAAAAGTGCCCCGATTTCTGTAATGTTTTGAACGGTTCCGATTTCAGAGTTTCCATGCTGTATACTTGCTAGCACAGTATCTTCCGTAATAGCTGCCTCTAAATCTACTAAACAAATGAGTCCATTTTTATCAACAGGAATTTCAGTGATCGTATAGCCTTTTGATTTTAGGGATTGAAAATAACTTCGAATGGATGCATGTTCCATAGGTGTCGTAATAATATGCTTCTTATTTCGGGCATTTAGAAGTGATTGGATTGCAAGATAGTTCGATTCCGATCCACCACTTGTGAAAAATATTCCTTGTTCTTTTCCTCCAATCATTTCCGCAAATGTTTTTCGGCAAACTTGTAATAAAGAAGAAGCCGTTCCTCCAATATCATGTAAACTTTGTTCATTTCCGAAGTATTGCGATGCTGCTTTCATATATGTTTGTAACGCTTCCTCGCTCATAGGTGTAGTAGCTGCATAGTCAAGATATATCATCATGTAAGTTCCTCTCTCTAGTAAGAGTTACATTTCTTTTACTTTTTAAATGGTAGTGAAAATAAGAATTATAAAAAAACTCTTGTCATTATTTTAAAACTATGTAAATATAGGTGTCAAGACAGTTGAAAAGTGTAAAGTAGGAGGCAACAATTATGCCAAGCGCAGATGTCTTAATTATTGGAAGTGGCGTTGCGGCACTTCGTGTTGCAAAAGAGATTTGTCACGAAAAGAATGTGATTATTATCACAAAGGAGACGAAACGTAATAATAATACACATTTAGCTCAAGGTGGAATTGCCGCAGCGGTAGCTACATACGACAATCCTAATGATCATTTTGAAGATACGCTAGTAGCAGGGTGTCATTATAACAATGAAGAAGTGGTCCGTTATTTAGTCGAGGAAGGACCGAAAGAAATTAATAACCTTATTGAAAATGGAATGAAATTTGATGGAGATGAAACAGGTCCTCATCTTGGAAAAGAAGGAGCGCATCGAAAACGTCGTATTTTACATGCAGGTGGCGATGCAACAGGAAAGAATTTATTAGAGCATCTTATTCAAGAAGTAGCTCCATACGTTACGGTAGTGGAACAGGAAATGGTGCTCGATTTTATTATAGAAAAAGATAAATGTGTTGGGGCTTTAACTCGCAACAATAAAGGAGAATTGAAACGTTACAATGCAGATTATACGGTGTTAGCTTCAGGCGGTATTGGCGGTTTATACGCCTTTACTTCTAATGATGAGACGATTACAGGCGATGGACTTGCAATGGTGTACCGTGCAGGCGGAGAGCTTGTAGATTTAGAGTTTATACAATTTCATCCGACGATGTTATACGCGGGTGGGCGTTGTTCTGGTCTTGTGTCCGAAGCTGTTCGCGGAGAAGGAGCTGTCCTTATAAATGGAAAAGGGCAGCGTTTTATGATGGATATACATTCCGAACAGGATTTAGCGCCTCGTGATGTAGTCGCAAGGGCTATTCATGAACAGCTACTTGCGGGTGAAAAAGTGTACTTAAACATCGAAATGATTCAAAACTTTGAACAACGCTTTCCGACCGTGTCATCGATATGTAAAACAAATGGAGTCGATATAAATAAAAAACTTATTCCAGTCGTGCCTGGTACTCATTTTCACATGGGCGGCGTGAAAACGAACTGTGATGGAGAGACGTCTATTCCGAACTTATACGCAGTCGGTGAAGTAGCTTGTAACGGGGTTCATGGTGCAAATAGATTAGCGAGTAATTCATTATTAGAAGGTCTTGTGTTTGGAAAAAGAATCGGACGACACATTTTATCTAGAGAGACAAAAGAAAAGGTGAACATGCTAGCCGAAAAGGAAGCAAAGTTTATCGTTCTGAATCATTTACCGACGAAAGAAGAAATACAAAAATGCATGATGAAATATGTTGGGATTGTGCGAACAGAGCAAAGTTTATCTTATGCGAAGAGATGGCTTAGTAAGTATGGTGTTCGAAATATGATATTACAACATGATGTTCTTACGAATGAAGAGATAACGCTTATTAATATGTTAACGGTTTGTGAGCTTATAGTTGTGTCAGCCTTGCAAAGAGAAGAAAGTATTGGCGGGCATTACCGGAGTGATTATCCAGATAGAAATATAGGAAAGAAAGAGATTGTTCGAGTAAAGAGAAAACGACAACTTGTGTGATGAGGGGAAGAGAGGCTTTATGAACACGATAAAAGTTAAAGAAGCATTAAACCGATTTTTTTTAGAAGATATAGGAGAAAGAGATGTAACATCTCAGCTTATTTTTCCAGATAACTTGCTTTCGAAAGGAACGTTTCTTGCGAAGGATACAGGGGTCTTTGCAGGATGTTTAGTAATTGAATCAGGATTTAAATTAATTGATGAGAGAATTGAAATAGAGCTTCATAAAAAAGATGGGGATCTTGTAGAAAAAGGAGAAATTATTGCAACAGTGCAAGGTCCAATCGCATCGTTATTAACAGCAGAGCGCGTTATATTAAACGTTATTCAGCGTATGAGTGGAATAGCGACGATGACGCGTAAAGCGGTTCTTGCTTTAGATAGTAGCTATACTCGTATTTGTGATACGCGAAAAACGATGCCAGGACTGCGTATGTTTGATAAGTATGCAGTCGTGTGCGGCGGTGGATTTAATCATCGCTTCGGTTTATATGATGGTGTCATGATTAAAGACAATCATATTGCTTTTGCTGGTTCTATTACAAAAGCTGTTACATCAGTGAAAGAAAAGTTAGGACATATGGTGAAAGTAGAAGTGGAAACAGAAACTGAGGAACAGGTGAGAGAGGCTGTCGCTGCTGGTGCGGATATTATTATGTTCGATAATCGTACGCCAGATGAAATCCGGGAGTTTTCAAAGATTGTACCAAGTGCCATCGTTACGGAAGCTTCAGGAGGCATCACAATTGAAGATTTATCGAAATACGGAAAAACAGGGGTAGATTATATTTCACTTGGAGCGTTAACACATTCAGTGAAAGCACTTGATATTAGTTTCAATATTGAAGAGTAAGGAAAGTGGCTTAGAGGGGGAGAAACGTATATGAGTATTTTAGAACAAGTACAGCCAATTGAAACGATGTTACCAGAGCGTTATTACACAATGTCAACGGAAGATATGGAAAAGCGTGTTCGTGAAATTAAAGAGAAAATGGGGAAAATGTTATTCATTCCAGGGCATCATTATCAAAAAGATGAAGTGGTACAATTTTCAGATGCAGCAGGGGATTCACTTCAGCTTGCGCAAGTTGCAGCGAGCAATAAAGATGCAAAATATATTGTGTTTTGCGGGGTGCACTTTATGGCGGAAACAGCAGATATGTTAACTACAGATGATCAAGTTGTCATCTTACCAGATATGCGTGCAGGTTGTTCGATGGCGGATATGGCAGATATTGAACAAACAGAAAGAGCATGGAAAGAGCTCACGAAATTATTTGGAGATACGATGATTCCGTTAACATATGTGAACTCTACAGCTGCAATTAAAGCGTTTTGTGGTCGTAACGGAGGAGCAACAGTAACTTCTTCTAATGCAAAGCAAATGGTATCTTGGGCGTTTACTCAAAAAGAACGTCTCGTCTTTTTACCAGACCAACATTTAGGGAGAAATACAGCGCACGATTTAGGTATCCCGTTAGATAAAATGGCAGTATGGGACCCACACACAGATTCATTAGAGTACGATGGGGATATAGAAGAAATTCAAGTGATTTTATGGAAAGGACATTGTTCTGTTCATCAAAATTTTACAATGAAGAATATTGAGAGTGTACGAAAAAATCATCCGGATATGAATATTATTGTACATCCAGAATGTTGCTATGAAGTTGTAGCTGCTTCAGATTATGCAGGCTCAACGAAATATATTATTGATATGATTGAATCAGCGCCATCTGGTAGCAAATGGGCGATTGGTACAGAAATGAATTTAGTGAACCGAATTATTCAGCAACATCCAGATAAAGAAATTGTTTCACTTAATCCATTTATGTGTCCGTGCTTAACGATGAACCGAATTGATCTGCCTCACTTATTATGGGCACTTGAAACGATAGAAAGAGGAGAAGAAATTAACGTTATTAGCGTAGATAAACAAGTAACGACAGAAGCGGTTTTTGCATTAAATCGTATGTTAGAGCGTGTGTAAAGCAACGGTATTCCCGTTGCTTTTTTTCATACATATAATCATAACGAGAACGAAATGGGCATACATTGTTTTGAAGAAATCATTGTGGTTCTTTATGCTTATTCCGCTTCGAATGATATTGAAAATCGAAGAAGTGATAAAAGTGAAAAGAAGTTAATGTTATTTAGAAAGAGTTACTTCATGAGATTTGTTACTTATAGATAAGTTATACAGGAGGGGGAAAATTTGAAAATTCATATCGTGCAAAAAGGGGATACCCTTTGGAAAATTGCGAAAAAGTACGGAGTGGATTTTGACACGTTGAAAAAAACAAATACACAACTTAGTAATCCAGATTTAATTATGCCAGGTATGAAAATTAAAGTGCCATCCAAGAGTGTTCACATGAAACAACAGGCTGGAGCAGGTTCAGCGCCTCCAAAGCAATACGTAAAAGAAGTGCAGCAAAAAGAATTTGCAGCAACACCAACTCCGCTTGGAATAGAAGATGAAGAAGAAGTTACGTATCAATCAGCACCAATTACACAGCAGCCAGCTATGCAACAAACACAAAAAGAAGTGCAAGTAAAACCGCAGAAGGAGATGCAGGTAAAGCCGCAAAAAGAAGTACAGGTGAAACCACAGAAGGAGATACAGGTAAAGCCGCAAAAAGAGGTACAGGTGAAACCGCAAAAAGAAGTGCAAAAAGAACAGCCAATTCAAAAAGAAAAACCAGTTGAAAAACCGTCTGTTATTCAAAAACCACCTGTGATAGAAAAACAAAAACCGGCGGAAAAAGAAAACACGAAGTTTTCGGTAAATGTATTACCGCAGCCGCCACAACCACCAATAAAACCGAAAAAAGAATATAAAATTTCAGATGTAATAAAAAAAGGAAGCGAGTTAATTGCTCCTCAAATTAGTAAAATGAAACCTAACAATATCATTTCTCCGCAAACGAAAAAAAACAATATAGTATCGCCGCAAGTGAAGAAAGAAAATGTAGGGAATATAGTATCGCCGCAAGTGAAGAAAGAAAATGTAGGAAATATAGTATCGCCGCAAGTGAAGAAAGAAAATGTAGGGAATATAATATCGCCACAAGTGAAGAAAGAAAATGTAGGAAATATAGTATCGCCTCAGGTGAAGAAAGAAAATGTAGGGAATATAGTGTCACCACAAGTGAAGAAAGAGAATGTAGGGAATATAGTATCGCCAAATGTATCGAAAGAAAATGTAGTTATTCCACAAGTCATACCGCCAAATATTCAAATGCCAAATATTCAAATGCCAATCATGGATAACAACCAGCCACCGAATATAATGCCAATTATGGATAACAACCAGCCACCGAATATAATGCCAATTATGGATAACAACCAGCCGCCGAATATAATGCCGATCATGGATAACAATCAAATGCCGAATATGATGCCAATCATGGATAACAATCAAATGCCGAATATAATGCCAATTATGGATAACAATCAAATGCCTAATATGATGCCAATCATGGATAACAATCAACCACCCAATATGATGCCCTATCAAATGCCGTATCAACAGCCCATGATGCCGCCGAATCCGTATTATCAACAACCAAATCCATATCAAATGCCATATCAGCAAGGAGCGCCGTTTGGACCGCAATATACGTCTATGCCAAACCCGAATATGATGCCAATGGATAATAATATGCCACCGCTTGTGCAGGGTGAGGAAGATTGTGGATGCGGAGGAGAAAGTAGACTATATAGTCCACAACCAGGCGGTCCGCAATATGCGAATCCTTTATATTATCAACCAACTCAGTCTGCATATGCACCACAGCCAGGAACGATGTATTATCAACCAGATCCACCGAATGTATTTGGAGAGCCCGTTTCAGAAGAAGAGAACGAAGAAGAAGTTTAAAAAGGCGGGAGTATTCCCGCCTTTTTTGCATTCCTGTTAATTAAGAAAATGAAGTTTTTTTATGAAGTGCTAGAAAATTCCTAGTGAAATATTAACAGTGTAAAAACCTTCTCGGTTACTCATCATAAGAGGGAGCTTTTCAGTAGAGAAGCTCATTCTAACAGAGGGGGTTTTTGTATTGAATACGAAAGTAAAAGTGATTGCTGCTTCTTTGTTAGTTACCAGTGCATTAGCTGCATGTGGTACACCGAAAGATAACAATGCAATGGATGGACGTAACTACAATTACGAGCGTACATCTTATAATGATACACACCAGTATCGTGATAATGTGACACGTAATGATCGTTATACAGATTATGTAACATATAGAAATGGTCGTAACGATACAGGATACAATTATTATCGAGATGTAAATTACAATGGACAAATTGCTAATCCGCATCCAACTCGTAATATTACAATGAACAATTCATACATTAACAATGATGGTAAAACAGCTGAAAGAATAACAAATCGTGTGAAACGTATGAATAACGTAGACCGTGTGTCTACAGTTGTATATGGAAACGATGTAGCGATTGCGGTAAAACCACGTAACACAGTGACAAATGAAACGGCGATGGCGAACGAAATTCGTCAAGCGGTTTCAAATGAAGTTGGAAACAGAAACGTATATGTTTCTGTAAGAAATGATATGTTTACTCGTGTCGATGCAATGAGTACGCGTCTACGTAACGGTACAGTTACAAACGATTTTAATCGTGACATAGTGAATATGTTCCGAGACATTCGTTACGGTTTAACTGGTACAGTGCGATAACAAAACAAAAGAGGAAGGGATAGCCCTTCCTCTTTATTCATCGTTGTCTTGTAAGCGACGTTTTTTAATAAAATAACTAACGGAATAAGAAACTAAAAAGCATATGAAAAGAATACTACCTGTTAAAATAGCTTCAAACAGTGGTCTTTCTGGACTGAAAATAATATAAATAATAGCCGTAACGATTCCTACAATAAGGGAGTGGAAGATAAGTTTGTAATAAGGAGTTAACTGTATTTCCTTTTCGCCTTCTTCTACATCGATTGAAACACTTAACTGTAAATAAGCAAGTAAAATACTTGTAAACATAAATAATAGCCACAATGGAGATTTCGTAATTTGATCCATTCCTTCAGTGAATCCGATGTAGCTTAAAATTCCAATTATACCAAGTGACTGAAAAAGAAAGGCGATATGCACGTTTTTTAATGTTTGCAGAATGAGACGTTCATCCTTTATTTTTTTCATAATATCCATCTACTGTTTTATGATGATTTCGCTGTTACATTAATTGTAACATATATGTTGCAATTATCAATTTATAATTTACATATTGTTCGTTTGGATAACAGAGGAAATAAAATATTTTTATAAACATGTTGCACTTATACTTTATTAATGTTATATTAGCAAAGCGATGAGCTAATTTACGTAAGACGAGAGATATGCTTAAGTGCTAAACACGCGAATGTGGTCGCCTGGTCTCTCGCCGTAAACGCATCAAGACGCCTGCTTTGCAGGCGTCTTTCATTTTATATAAAAGTAAATGATACATACAGATGAGGTAAATCCTAATCTGTATTTTTTTATTTTTCGAAAGAAATGTAATGTGGATAAAACCCCATGCCCATCAACTTAAAAATCTTCACTACCCCCAAGTGTAAAAAAACGTTATTCTTTCTAAAAAAGCTAGACTAGAAAGGATGACGTTTTCTTATGAATCTCTCGATT
>NZ_JAKUFX010000037.1:0-44172 GCF_022663635.1 Bacillus cereus group sp. BfR-BA-01356
TTATCTAGAAATATCTTGAGACGTCCAAGTATTTTCTTTATTACTGGACTCTTATTAGAGAGTAAAACTAAGCCTGAGATAGGGCTTAAATATTAATATACGAGGGGAATATTGAATGGATAAAAAGAAAAAACAACGTATGAAACGTGTAATTTTCATTGGAATTATCGTAATGATTGCATCGTTATATATTGGAAGTGAATTTCAGGATCGGAATGGGAAAAGTTATGCTCCTGCAAAGTATTTTGAAACAGGAACAAAATTGATTTCGTTTTAATAATAATTTTGCCTCTTGCATCAACTATTGTGAAAAGTATTTCCAAAGGATCTCTTCTTTTCTCCATAAAATGAAAGAGAAAGGATAGCAACCGACACCTTGGAATATTCAGTTGTGTTAGATTAATTACAACATATTTTTGGGATGCTTAATAGGTTAGAAACCTTGTTATAACAGGGTTTTTGGAGCGAGGTTAATTATCGATTACGTGGTTTTTAAATAGAAAAAACAGATATTTTTTAGAAATGATTGACATAAAACTATATATATCATAATATTGAGATTGTAATATTAAAGAAAATAAATCCAACATTTTCATATAGACTTTAGATTAGCTAAAAGGACACACCTAAGGCGTTTTACGCCATAGGTGTGTCCTTTTTTGCGTTTAAAGGCTACATAAGGAGGAATATAAACATTGAAGCCGTCTAAGTTTCAAAAGAAGCAGATTACAGCGGTAGGTTTAGCTGCTATAACAGTAGCGGGTATCTATGGATACAATCATTTTGCAGTAGAAAATGCAGTAAAACCAACAAAAGTTGTTGTAGCTGCAAAGGATATACCTGCGCATACAGAGATTAAAGAAGAAATGCTAGTGGAACGAACATTACCTGGTGATGGGATTCCTCCAAATGCATTACGTGTAAGTAAAAAAGAGGTTATAGGTAAGTGGACAAATGATGGGCAGCCAATCACCGAAAATAGCTATCTTTTTAAAAATAAAGTAGTAAAGAAAGAGGAGTTACCTGACTCTGCCATTTTAAATTTGAAAGATGGAGAAGTTGCATTCCCGTTACTCGTTGATTTGGAAACAAGTTCAGGTAATAGTATCATTCCTAACACTTATGTGGACTTATATTTTAAGCAGGTTGTGAAGGACGGGGACAATGAGAAGGTAGTATTCGGTGGTCTTTTCCAACGTGTACGTGTTACGGCTGCAAAGGATAGCAATACAGAAGATGCATTTGTACTAGAAAAGAAAGAATCAAAAGAGGAACAAGAAGGAAAACAAAAGCCAAAAGTAACGCGATTATATACATTGGCTGTTTCACCAGAACAACTTCAATATCTAAATCGTGCGAAAACACTTGGAGATGTAATTCCTGTTGCAGTTGGACAAAAGGTAGAACAAACAGGGAAAGAATTAGAACCAGCAGAAGGATTCTCGCAAATATCTGATCAGAAAAATATTTTAGACTATGTAGAGAAGCATTCAACCAACCCCATATCTAAAAGTGTAAAAGAATATGTTGCACAGTATCTGAACGAATCCAAATAAGGAAGGGGCTTTTAAGATGGACCGGCAAGTAAGAATGGTTGCCTTTTATGCGACAAACGAAAACGTAGGAAAAAGTACGTTAAGTATTGCGATGGCAAATGAGTTAGCTCATTTAGGGAAAAAGGTGCTTTATGTAGAAGCGGACCAAGTAAGACCAAACTTCGCGGTTGGAACAGGTCTTAGCCATGAGAGTAAAAATATGCTAGGGCTTGTAAGAAAAGAAAATGAATACAATCTCTTGCAGTATATTTGTACCAAGCAAGATTTACTAGAAAAAAAAGTGAATCCAAGGTTGACGCAAAAATTACACGATAAGATGGATTTTCTGGTGTTTCCATCAGGTTATAGTTTAACTCAATTTCCAGAGATTCAAAACAAAGAATTGTTTGTAACGACATTTATCGAATCACTTGTAGATACAGAATATGACTACATCATCCTATCGGTACCAACTGAATTATCCGAGGTGCTGAGTTACCCAATCCTATACCAATCAGACCTTGTTGTTCATGTGCTAAATGGCAACCCTCGTGGTGCGTTAGCAATTAAAAGAGAATTACAACTAATAGAAGAAGCAAAGCTAACATTACCTCGTATGATTCATGTTTTGAATATGGGAGACGAGGACTATGTAGAAGATATTGAAAAGCTTTCTTCCCAAAACATTGCAGTGACAATTCCGTATGACAGAGATCGTACGAGTTATGAATGGCGGATGCAATTTGGTTCCCCGCAAATTAATGCAAAGGTCCATCATATTATGGAAGCAGCTGGTCTTGATATTCCATCCCAGCACTCCTCTATGAAAAAGGGTCTCTTTGGTTTACGAAATTAAAAAGGTGGCAAGTAGTATGTGGGGCTATTTACAGGAAAAACAAGTATTCTTAAAGCGAAATCGAGTGGATTTATATCACTTTGGTTATAGGATTCGTTCTAAATCGGTGCGAAAGTTAGGAACAACTACAGCTCAACAAATTAAAGATATTACAGATGAAATTCGTGCATTTTTAGTAAAAGAACATCGTGATATCTTAAGCGAATCCTTTATGAATAAAGAGAAGAGAACAGCTGTGGAGCAAATTATTAAAGGCTTTTTACTAAGCAATCAAGTCGTCGTTTTAGATGTACCTTCAGAACAGTTACTAAATATGGTGTGTGATGAAATTGTTGGATTTGGGATTATAGAACCTTTAAAAGAAGATAAGGATGTAACTGATATTTATATCAATGGTACAAAAGAAATCATTTACGAAAAAATCGGAGAGGGAGAATGTACATTTCCTTACCGATTTGAGACAGAAGAAGAAGTGAAAGCCCTAGCTTATAAGATGGTAAACAGTACATCAGAGTCATTAAATACAGCAAAGCCATATGTTGACTGCGTATTTCCGTATATACGTATCAATATTGCGTTAGATGAACTTGGGGGACTCGGAACAACGATAACGATTCGTAAGAATGCGGATCACCTTCGTGCTTCTGAAGAGCGGATGTTATCTACCAATCAAGCATCGAAAGAAATGTTGAACTTTTTGGCTGCAGCTGTGAAAGCCAAAATGAATATTTTAGTTGCTGGAGCTACGGGTACAGGGAAATCAGAGTTTATGAAATATCTTGCTTCTCACATTCCGAAAGGAAAGAAAAAAGAACGTACTCTTGTAGTAGAAGATAACCCTGAATTATATTTGCATCGCATTTTTCCAGAACATCATTTTGTTCCGATGCAGTGTAGGGCATCGGAAGTAGAAGAAAATGCAATCGACTTTGATAGATTGTTAACAAATGCTTTACGTCAAGGGCCCAAGCGATTAATTGTAGGGGAATCGAGGGGGAAAGAAGCGTTAAAAATGATTAACTTTTTCCAAACAGGACATCCTGGTTTCACTTCTGTCCATGCAAGAAGTGCAAAAGAAGCAGTTAGGCGTTTAATGCTTATGTGTCTGCAAAGTGGTGCGAATATTGATGCCCAGTATTTATATGAATTGATTTCACAGACATTTGATGTAATTGTCTTTTTGGAAAAGAAAGATGATGGAAATCGTTATATTACAGAGATGATTGAACTATTGGATTATCAGGAAGATATACAGTTTAATCCATTGTCTCAGTTTATGCCAACATATGAGAAACAAGATGAAATGAATGAAAGAATAGGGAAAATTCATGGCCAACATATTATTACAGCAAAAATGTCAGCTGAAATGGAGAAGAAATTCCGTTCTTCTACTGTAAATCCAGCTCTTTATGCGCCATTCCTTTCACAACAGGAGGTGCAGTATGCATAGTTTGTTAGCCTATGGATGTATATTTTTAATCTTTATTAGTGTAGGATTGCTCGTTTTACTTTTTGCGAAATCTAAAGGTTCTGCTCTTTCTCAATTTGTTCAAGAAAATGAGAAAGAAGAAAGGCGCTTGGAATTAAGAAATATCAAAGGGATACGAATGTATTTGCCACAATCCGTTATCCAAGAAGCCCAAAAGTACGAGTGGAAATTAACAAAAAGTATGTACTGGGTATATACGATTCTTTCCGGAATGAGTATTGCAGCAGTATTCTATTTTTCTTTTGGTAGAGATCCTTTTACACTGATTACCGTTTTATCTGGATTTTTAGTTCCAAGGTTTCTTCTTTATCGAAGAAAAAAACGTTACTACTTGGTTGTCATTGACCGTCTTTCTATCTATATGAAAGCTGTAGCAAATGCACTTCAAATTAGTAACAATGCAAAACGGGTATTAGTTCAGGTGAAGCCAATGATGCATGAAAGCATTCAAGAAGAAATAGAGAAAGTTTCTCTTTTATTAGAAGGTGGAACCACAATGCATCGTGCATTTAGAGGATTCAATGAAACGTTTAACTTTAGAGAATTGGTTTTCTTCCATGAAATGTTGGAAGTGTGCAGCCGAGAAGGTGGAACAAATTCAGTTCAAGTCTTACTAGATATTGCAGAAGATTTCGAAAAACAAAAGCTATACCTGGCAAGATTGCGTTCTAGTTTGTCGCAAGCGCAACGTGCCTTTGTACAGAACTGCTTAATTGTCATTGCTATGCCGATTGTTATTATGTTGATGTCAAAAGAAGCATATGGATTTTTAGCAGGTTCTATGATGGGAAAAATCGCGTTAGCGGTAAATATGTTCATTGTCTTTTTCTTAGCAACCCGTGTAGAAAAGATTGCAAATTATAACCCAACAGAAAGAGGGGAATAAGGTGGCTACGATTTTAGCTGTAGTGGTATTCGTTGTCATGTACTGGGTATTCTCTACCTTTCTACAAAGTAAAAAAGATAGCGGTAGCTTACTTACGAACTATGTAGAAAATGCAAAACGAATTGAAAAGAAGAATTTAAATCAGATGATGCTCGCGCCCTTCCAGTCGTTATCACATAAGTACCTGACAGAAGAAAAGAAAGAGCAGATTCAGAAAAAATTAGAAGAAGCTGGCCTGGATACGAAACCAGAAGAATATTTAAAGATGAAGGTAGCATATCCCATCATTTTCACCTCTGTTTTCTTGATATGTACGGTGTTCCATGATTACTACTTATTTAAAGTGGGAGTTTTGATTTCACCACTGCTTTACTTCTATCCTGATTATCTATTAAAGAGAAGAATCAAGCAGGCGATAGAAGCTAGGAAGTTCGAATTACCAGAGTATCTAATTCCTATGCTGCAGCTGTTAAAAACACATACAACATTAGAAGCAGTAAAAAAGGCAGAGATATATGCTGGAAGACATCTTCGTCCGTATGTATCTACACTTACTGCGGAATTAGAAATGTATGCTGGCTCGGATCAACCATTTCGAAACTTTGCTGCTGCTTTAAATAGTCCAGAAGTAAATACCTTTACGATTGCATTGCAACAAGCACAAAAAACAGACAAGGTACAGAGTCTTCGCATTATGGACGCACAAATTAAAATGATGCGCGAGTTAAAACATGAGAACTATAACCGTCTCATTCAAAATAAGCCGATGGAAATGAATAAATTTAACGTTGCTGTTATTGGTTGTATTGTGATTTATCCGATGGTGATTGTTATTCAATCTTTAATGCAAGGATTTGCAAGTTTATAGAAGACTTTATCAAAAATGGAATAGGAAAAGGAGTAATATACATGTTAACAAAAATAAAGAGTTGGTTAAAAAATGAGAATTCACAGTTATCATCAGAAAACGGTATGCTAATCGCTTTGGCGGTAATTATCGTATTAGTCATTGGACCATTTGTATGGAAAGCAATCCAAGGTGGTTATGCTACGATCCTGGCAAGATTCACAAAAGCATCAAATAATACTGATGTAAATTCTTGGAATAAGTAATGAAGGTTTTAGATTAATGATGTTTGTAACGTATAGCTCAAATAAATAGATAAGGGGAATTTAAATATGTTATCCAAAATGAAGAACTGGTTAAAAAATGAGGATTCACAGTTATCATCAGAAAACGGTATGTTAATTGCCTTGGCGGTGATTATCGTATTAGTCATTGGCCCGTTTGTATGGAAAGCAATCCAAGGTGGTTATGATACGATCCTGGCAAGATTCACAAAAGCATCAAGTAATGCAGACGTAAATTCTTGGAATAAGTAATTAAAGATTTAAATAGATAAGTTCTAATTTTAGTAGATACTTAAAATTGATATATAAAGGAGACGAAATGAAATGTTAGCAAAAATGAAAAGTTGGTTAAAAAACGAAGACTCACAATTATCATCAGAAAACGGTATGTTAATCGCGTTAGCGGTGATTATTGTATTAGTAATTGGCCCGTTCGTATGGAAAGCAATCCAAGGTGGTTATGATACAATTCTAGCTCGATTCACAAAAGCATCAAGCAATGCAGATGTTGATTCTTGGAACAAAAAATAAATATAAAAATAAACGAGGGGGCTACTCTAAAAGTGGTTCCCTTTTTTACACAGTATTTTTATATGAAATTAAGAGGGGAGTAAAGAAAATGAGCCTGTATATCATGGGATTATTTCTAAGTTATATGGTACTTAATGTATTTACCGACTTAAAGTATAGAAAAACAAAAAATATATGGCATTTCATTTTTTTAGTAGTAGGTTTAGGTATCACGTATTTTGCTGGAATACGAACGGGAAAAGAGATTGTAATTGTACTAACTATGGCCTTAGTATGTGGCTTATTGTTAGAGACATTTAAATTTTCTTCACCCGGTGATACGAAAATGCTTGTGGTGGCAGCTCTATATGTTAGCGATGTAGCAGAGGAATCGGCTATGCTTACCGCTATTACATTAACAGCTTTCCATTTACTATTCTTTTGGATTGCTAGCGTGTATCGTTTAATTAAAATTTTAGGGTTTGTAGGAGCGATTAAAGACCAATTGGAGCATGCTGCTTCTATATTTGGGGTAAAACTACCAAAGAAAGAAATACAGCTGATACAGAGCTTTCCAGGGGCTTGTTCTATTTTATTAGGAGCAATTGTGTATATTGCTTTCACTATTTATCAAAATGGAGGTATCTTGGCTTGAACAGTAGAATCATTCATCAAAGAGAAACCTATATTTACTTTACAATTTTTGCTCTAATAGGCGTTATTATTTTAAACATGTTTATTAATATATTGTTTGTATTAGCATATCCTTTACTAATAGGATTAATTGTGCAGGTTATCTTGTTGCAGAAGATAAAGAAGCCATTTTATCGGAGCGGAAAAGAATTAACAGAACAGTTAAAACTAAAAAATATGTTTCTAGTAGAATCAAATATTTTAGGAGATGAAGAAGGAACAGTTTATGAGGTGCATCAAATGCCTTTTACAATCTCTAATGGATTAATTAAAAAAGATAAGACTTATAAAGTGATAAAACAAGAGTATGAGAGAAAAGTCAAAGGGGATTTAACGAAAATTTCTAAATGGCAAGTTACAACAAAAGCTAGACTTGTTACGACAACTCATTTTCGTTTATATACAATTTGGCAGAAAAATAGTACCGGTTATCAATTGAAAAAAATTGAGGAGTGTGTTGATCCATACGCCAAGATGAACCTTATACAATGGATGATTGCTTCATTTTGTACGACTGGTCGTATTAAGTACGATAAGAAACCAAAAGAGTGGGCAAGCTATGAATGGATTACTTTAAGGTAAATAAAAAAGATAGAAAATAATAAAATGTACCCTATAGAATTGACACTAGAAAAAAGTCTATTCTATAGGGTACATTTTACATTGTATGTGTTTTTTCTCTTTGTGTAGTTTTTCAACAAAAAGAGCGATTTTAAGGCGCTTTATGGCCAATAACTATATTGATAAAGATGCTCAGGATTCCATTGTATGTATGTCTTTTAGATATGTGTAGGTTTAGACAAAACCGTTATCTCGTAGTAAGCAAAAAGAGCATACATGTAAGTATGCTCTTCGATAAGAAAGGTAGATCTCTATGAGCGGAGAGACTACATACAAAAGCGTATGTTTGTTTCCTTTAAATGTGAAGAAAAAATCAACAAAAGGTCAACGTGAACTCAATAAAAATGCAACAAAAACGCTATTGTATAAAAAAATCAAGTCAGAAATAAATATCTGATTTGATTTGAAATTAAAAATATAAACCTTTGCCTACTGGCTGAACAGTTTCTAGCACAGTATCAACCATTTCGTCATTAATTAATGTTCTTATAATCCAAGCTGAGAGGTCTTGTGCAGCAAAGCAACCTGCAGCAGTCGAAATATTGCCTTCGTTTACGAAACTTTTTTCAATAACGTCTACATCAAACTCTTTAAGTTGTTCAACTACGGATGGATATGTAGTTGCTTTTTTGCCAGTTAACAATTTTTTAGCTCCTAGTAGTAGTGAACCAGAACACATAGAGCCTATTAATTGTCTTTGAGGATCTACATGGATTTTATTAAGATATTGTTGATTTTTATATAAATCTTGTACACCCTTACCACTTGCAAATATTACAGCGTCAGCAGAAGGGATATCGGATATGCTTCCTGTCATGGGTATACGTAAACCAGACATGGATACATGAGTCTTTTCTGTTCCTAATAGTTGGACCTCCCAATCAGAAATACCACCAACTAGACGTACACGATTTAATAAATCCCATGGTAAAAAAACATCTATATCAGTAAAGTTATCGAAACAGACTATTGAAATTTTCATTCTCTAATCCTCCGTAATCGAAATGTTGGAAATGTTTAAATTATAACACTTTCAAATATAGTTAGTAAGGTTTAAGTTTTTCACTAAGGATAGTAGATAGGAAAAAGTGTATTGGATTGTAGAGAAACATCACAAAAATTTCAATTTGTATTAAGTTGGAATATAAAAAGAGTACTTAGTAATGTGCTCTCGTGACGAGCCTCATTTTATAACGACTATTTTATAAAGAAATGAACTCAGAATATTATATGTGCGCAGTCAATTGAGTAACTTGTACAAATAAAGAGCAGCTAGCAAAAGCTAACTGCTCAGGTAATGGAATATGGTTCGAAATGGGTTGTCTACAGTATTGACGGAATATTGGTTTTTATTCGTGAAGAATTACGTTTAACTTAATGCATAGCCAACGGTCAAAGTTAGTGTTAAAAACACTGATAATAAAAGTATTAGTAGAACGGTTGCTATGTTTCTAAGCATCGCAACCCAATTATTTATTTTAGAAAATCCTTTCATACCAGCAAAAAAAGTTCCTATTGTTAAAACTAGTAAAAAAATAAAGGGTAGATAGGTAGTGAATTCATAATAAAGGTTTTAACGATTAGGCATATTTAAGAATCTCGAACATAAGATGGTAATGACACCGAGAAGAATTCATTGTGTTCGCTACTCGCTTTAATACGTTTCGAAAAGGCACCTATTTAGGTGCTTTTTGTTTGCATCTTTCGAGATGGACGAGCATATATTGGAATGTGTGGATGGAAACCAATTTATATATCAGAGCACCTATCAATTATGGGTGTTCTTTTATTATGTAAACATTTTAACATTTTAGCCAAGAAGACTTCTTCCTCAAGGAGCGTGAAGGACCAAAGCTTAGCGAGTAGGTGGGAGATGGATTGGCTTCGAACATGGGATGGCAGGAAACCATCTTAATTGTTCGGCATACAGAAAGTGTTACTCCACTATCTATAGAACGTACGTTTTGTGTATAATAGTCATATACCGAAATGGAGGTGAATCAAATGATGATTAATAAAGCCTATAAGTTTCGTGTCTATCCAAATCAAGCACAAGCAATTCTAATTAACAAAACGATTGGTTGTTCTCGCTTTGTATTCAATCATTTCCTATCCTTATGGGATCACGCATACAAAGAGACAGGAAAAGGCTTGACCTATGGTACATGCTCTGCCAAACTCCCTGCCATGAAGAAAGAGTTTGTTTGGCTAAAAGAAGTGGATAGTATTGCGATTCAGTCGTCTGTTCGCAACCTTGCCGATGCTTATACGCGCTTTTAAAAAAAACAAAACAGCGCACCGCGCTTTAAATCTAAGAAGAACAACGTACAATCTTATACCACAAAACAAACAAATGAAAACATTGTCGTTGTAGGGAACAAAATAAAGTTGCCGAAATTAGGCCTTGTTCGATTTGCCAAAAGTCGTGAAGTAGAGGGACGTATTGTAAATGCTACAGTTAGACGGAACCCTTCTGGCAGATATTTTGTGTCACTATTAGTTGAAACAGAAGTACAAGAACTTCCGAAAACACATTCTTACATTGGAATAGATGTAGGACTAAAAGATTTCGCCATTTTGTCAGATGGAACACCTTATAAAAATCTGAAGTTTTTCCGAGCATTAGAAGATAAGTTAGCGAAAGCACAGCATGTTCTTTCTAGAAGAATGAAAGGATCTTCTCGCTGGAATAAACAACGAGTCAAGGTAGCTAGAATTCATGAATACATCTCAAATGCTAGAAAAGATTACTTGGACAAAATCTCAACTGAAATCATCAAAAACCACGATGTTATCGGTATAGAGGATTTGCAAGTATCGAATATGTTAAAGAATTATAAGTTAGCAAAGGCAATTAGTGAGGTATCTTGGTCACAGTTTCGAACAATGTTGGAATATAAAGCAAAATGGTATGGCAAACAAGTCATTGTCGTATCGAAAACATTTGCTTCCAGCCAATTATGTTCTTGTTGTGGATATCAAAATAAAGACGTTAAAAATCTAAGCCTACGTGAATGGGACTGTCCTTCTTGTCGTACACACCATGATAGGGATATTAACGCAAGTATCAATATAAAGAATGAAGCGATAAGGCTTCTAACCGCAAGGACTGCGGGGTTAGCCTAATCAATTAGAGTTCAGTAGAACTCTTTACTTAGGAATCCCTCACTTCTAAACGAAGTGAAAGTGGGGGTAGTTCAAAAGTTGTGTGAGAGTTGATAAATAGTATATTATCTTTCTCAATGTACATATTAAGAAAAGTTTTTAATATCATACATAAAAGGCGGGATAATATGAGTGAAAATAAGAAAAAGGAAGAATTGAATAAGATAAAGAAGTATTATTTTAATAAGGACAATCAACCAGTAGCTGGTATAGAGTTAATTTTGCCGCCGGATATAGGAATCATGTTAGACCCGAAATCAGTTAATGATGAAAGTAGAGATATTGATAATGAATAAGTTTAATTTAAGCATCCATGCGGGTGCTTTTTTCTTTGTTATATAGAAATTACACATTAGCCCCTTTAATACATGACTTAGGCATAGTTGGGAATGAGATCATATAATGATACTGAACGGTGTCCAACATGTTCCCCTATATTTTTTTAAGCGAGAGCACTTATTGGGGGAGTGCTCTCTTTCGCTTGCACATAAGGAGGCTTTCATCATACAATATTGAGTCAATGCCAACCAACTTATTCCTTTTCCGAGAGCTATATATATTCCGCTATAAAGCTCTTTTAGGTTGCGCCATTAGAACGGGCAAGGCATTGTCGTATATTTTATACTCAGAAGCTTAGGGCACTTTATAGTGTTCTTTTTTTATTGAACAAAATGGACATTTGAATAGAAAACATATCCTTAAAATAACCTTAATTTAACCATGGATTTAATAATACCTGAAAACTAAATGGTATAATTTTCTAAAGAAACTCAAATAAAGTTTATTTTAGAAAAGGGGTAGAGGAAAAATGTTTCAGAAACTTAAATTTTATTTAATGAGCATATTAATTAGTGCATTTTTAGGTGGGATTATTATAGGTGCTAATTTCTTGGTACATAACATATATAATTTAGTTGCAGGTAAAGAATATCAATTTAATATGTGGTCTTCTATTATTATATTTAGTGTTGTATTTATTTCGGGTTTCTCGTACATGTTGAAGAAGGGACCAGATATACTTGTTAATGATTAAACCAATAGCAATTATCGTAGGCGCTGCCGTGATCTGGGTAGCGTCTTGTTTGTTGTTAAGGAAAGATAAAGGATGAAATAGACTTGCAAATTGAAATATTATTAGTCTAAAACATAAAATATAGACTAATAAACAAGCTGTTTTCACCTTTTAATCATAGAATATGATGAATTCTATTTTTAGAGGAGGGAATCATATCTATGGGATGGAATAATAATTTTGGACATTCTCGAGATTGTAATAGATTTTGGGATGATTTAGTATTTTGTGGATGCGGTCGTAGACGTAGAAGAAACGATTTTAACGACTGTCATTGTAGACGCGATTGCGATTGTGATGAGTGTCGTCGTAGACGTGATCATGACCGCAATCGTGATCATGATCATGGTGAACATCGAGATTGGTAAAGTCTTTTGAAGGAGTGCATATCTTAATAGCACTTTTTTTTATTTTATAAAGAATTCACTTTAAACATTTCTTATAACTAAGAATACTTATGTAAATATGGGAAACATATTTAATTCTTGGAATGAGGGGATCGATGTGGATATAACGCAAAGTATTGCAAGAATAGTTGTTAATGGGATAGATCTTCCGTTTACTTCAGTTAGAACAACTGCATGGATTAATGGACCTGCAAATGATTTAATTGTTACGACTAGGCAAAGAGTGAATGAGCTTTATCGTGTTATGTGGTCGCGGGTGCCAGTCATGCTAACAATGTATTTCATTCATGGGGCGGACATAGTGAGATTTGCTAGAGTTGCAGGAGTTGATGAAAGTATAACGGGAGAATATATATATCATTTTATTTGGTGATAAGACAAACTTTAAGTAGCCTAACAGCTGCTTTTTTATTTTATAAAAAAACCTGCAAACCTGCAGATTCTCCTGATAATGATTTATGGAGCAAGACCCGAAAATATAATATAATAATTCGAAAATGAGTTCAAGTAAATAAAAAGAACAAGCTGGAGTTCGGGCCCTTTCAGAAGTGATGATGTATTCTCGGCTTGGGAACTGAGAAAAACACAAAAATATAATACATCGAGTTTTAGAGAATTTCAATATTAAATTAAATATTATCGTGGAGGGAGTTATATCATTTGATGAAGAAAACAAGGTAGTGATAAAGCATATGAATTTAAAAAAAATGAGCAGGGTATCTTAAGAAAACATAAAATTATTGAAATTTTTGTATGAATTCATTAATATGGAATTATATTTATTGTTTAATTGATTCCGTTTATTCCCACACCTTATTGTTTTGTGGTTGAGTTGTAGAAGCAAGTTGCGTCTTGTTTCATTTATGAAAGGGCTTTTTGAGTCGATTAGTGTATATATAGCTTATTTTGCTATGCACATTTTTAATCGACTTGAAGAAGCCCTTTTTGTATTGTCTTCAAGTTAGGAATCATTTGTAAAAAGGTCTTTAGATTTAGGTATACAAATAAAAAAGGGGGAATCTATTTGTATCATGTCTATTTCAATGGATGTATACGAGATTTCCTTTTTTATTGGAGAGATGCTTTAGAGGGAAAAGTTATCGATTTACTGCAATCCGTGATTTTCTAGAAATGGATGCCCATTCTACACAGCTATCATGTAAAAACTGCAGATGTAGATTGTCTTTTTAATGTTACTTGTTACTCGTTATAGGGAAAGTTATCATGCAATGAAGAGTGAGAAATCAAGAATTATAAAAAATATAGTATGTTGGAAATAATATATTTAGATGTTATAATTAAAATCTCTAAAACTACCCAAAAAAGACTACCAATATGAAATTGTACCCCAATTGTTAATTATGTGTCTAACTGAAGTGACCCCTAAAAGTTAGACACGGTTATTTCATTAGGCAGCTTGATAAAAGTGAGTCCGGTATTGTACCGGGCTCATTTTTAATTTTGTCTTAATCCGTTTCGTATTATAATAATCTATATATTTTTCTAATTCTATTTTAAAGTGCTCTACATTTTCAAATTCTTTTATGTAGAGGAACTCCGACTTCATAATTCCAAAGAAATTTTCTATTACTGCGTTGTCGTAACAGTTGCCTTTTCGAGACATACTCTGGACGATAGCTCTTGATTCAAGTGTCCGGACGTACTGTCTCATTTGATAATGCCATCCTTGATCCGAATGCATCAGTAGCTGGTGGGTTTCAGGTAAACGTTCCAATGCTTTCTCTAACATGTCTGAAACAAGCGAATACGTCGGTCTAGAACCAATTGTATAGGTAATAATTTCACCATTATACAAATCTAATACAGGTGATACATACAGTTTTTCTCCAAACAATTTAAACTCTGTGATGTCTGTTACCCACTTTTGATTCGGTGCATCTGTTTGAAAATTACGCTCTAAAATATTAGGTGCGATTCTACCGACTTTTCCTTTATAGGATTTATATTTCTTCATACGCACGACACACTTTAACCCAAGCTCTTTCATAATGCGCTGAACCTTCTTGTGGTTCACTTTCTGGCCACGATTCGTTAATTCATCACGAATGCGACGGTAACCATAACGACCTTCATTTTCCTCATAAATCGCTTTAATCTCACCTTTCAAATCGGCATCTACATCTGGACGATTCATTTTCTTTACTAAATCATAATACGTGCTTCGAGGAATAGTAGCTAGCTCCACAAGTGCCTTCACCGAATATTTATGCCTTAACTCATAGACTACCTGCGCTTTGTCTTGTTTTGTGATTTTTCCTTGTTTTGAACTAAGGCATTTAACTTTTTTAAGTACTCATTTTCCATCTCAAGCTGTTTAATGCGTGCTTCAAGTGCTTCGACTGACCCTTCAGCTAAAGGTTGTTTTAATTGTTTATTTGAATCTTTTTTCATGGATGGACGCCCCTTTTTCTTAGATTGAAGGGCATCAATTCCTTGTGTTTCGAGCTGTTTTTTCCAAACAGAAATCGTTGAAGGGGCAGGAATATTAAAGATAGCTGCCGTCTCAAATAAGGACATACCGTTTTCAATCATAAAGTTTAGTACGTCTAGTTTAAATTGTTGTGTATAATTTGTACATCGTTTTAGAAAAGCTTCCAGACCATTCTGTTTATATTGGTTTACCCAATTCAAAATGATTGTGTCACTTATACCGAGCGATCTACCCATTTCTCGATAACTTTCATTTCCATTCAAATAACGTAGAACGATTTGTATTTTTTCATCAGCTGTAAATTTAGCCATAGAAAAACTGCTCTCTGTTGTGAATTACAACCTGGGTAAGAAACAGATTTTATTGTGATTACTATTGGCGGAATATTGAATTTTATCATTTTAGCCAAGAAGACTCCTTCCTCAAGGAGCGTGAAGGGCCACAGCCCAGTGAGTAGGTGGGAGATGAATTGGCTTTGAACAAGGGATGGATGGCAGCCATCTTAATTGTTCAACATACAGAAAGTGTTACTCCATTATCTATCGAATGTACGTTTGGTGTATAATAGTCATATACCAAAATGGAGGTGAATTAAATAATGATTAATAAAGCCTATAAGTTTCGTATCTATCCAAATCAAGCACAAGCAATTCTAATCAACAAAACGATTGGGTGTTCTCGTTTTGTATTCAATCATTTCCTATCCTTATGGGATCACGCATACAAAGAGATAGGAAAAGGCTTGACCTATAGTACATGCTCTGCCAAACTACCTGCCATGAAGAAAGAGCTTGTTTGGCTCAAAGAAGTGGATAGTATTGCGATTCAGTCGTCTGTTCGCAACCTTGCGGATGCTTATACGCGCTTTTTCAAAAAACAAAACAGCGCACCGCGCTTTAAATCTAAGAAGAACAACGTACAATCTTATACCACAAAACAAACAAATGAAAACATTGCCGTTGTAGGGAACAAAATAAAGTTGCCGAAACTAGGCCTTGTTCGATTTGCCAAAAGTCGCGAAGTAGAGGGGCGTATTGTAAATGCTACAGTTAGACGGAACACTTCTGGTAGATATTTTGTTTCACTATTAGTTGAAACAGAAATACAAGAACTTCCGAAAACACATTCTTACATTGGAATAGATGTAGGACTAAAAGATTTCGCTATTTTGTCAGATGGAACACACTATGAAAATCCGAAGTTTTTCCGATTATTAGAAGATAAATTGGCGAAAGCACAGCGTGTTCTTTCTAGAAGAATGAAAGGATCTTCTCGCTGGAATAAACAACGAGTAAAGGTAGCTAGAATTCATGAATACATATCAAATGCTAGAAAAGATTACTTGGACAAAATTTCAACTGAAATCATCAAAAACCACGATGTTATCGGTATAGAGGATTTGCAAGTATCGAATATGTTAAAGAATTATAAGTTAGCAAAAGCAATTAGTGAGGTATCTTGGTCGCAATTTCGATCAATGTTAGAATACAAAGCACAATGGTATGGCAAACAAGTCATTGTCGTATCGAAAACATTTGCTTCCAGCCAATTATGTTCTTGTTGTGGATATCAAAATAAAGACGTTAAAAATCTAAACCTACGTGAATGGGACTGTCCTTCTTGTCGTACAAACCATGATAGGGATATTAACGCAAGTATCAATCTAAAGAATGAAGCGATAAGGCTTCTAACCGCAAGGACTGCGGGGTTAGCCTAATCAATTAGAGTTCGATAGAACTCTTTACTTAGGAATCCCTCACTTCTAAGCGAAGTGAAAGTGGGGGTAGTTCAATAAATTGTTAAACAAACTTCTTATTTGGATGCATAAAAAAAGACAACACCCGAAGGGGAATGTTCTCTCAACAAATGTAACATTCTATGAAAGAAAAGAGGAGATACAATAATATATGCTTGTCCAGTTTAAATGTGAAAAGATTTTAAAATTAAAGAGCGCAAATTGAGAGCGCTCCAGGGGGCTAAGATTCGAGAATTTTTAAACTCTTGTTTAATTACATGAAAACTCCCTAAAGAGTATCTATGGAATTTTAACATTTAACTGATTATTTTTACAGATATATATTGAAACTCGAATGTTAAAAAAAGAAACCCCGTTTTGTGATATGAACCATAAGATTGCCACTTTGGCAAAGTTATGGTTCTTTTTCTTCGTGGCAAATTTATGCTTCCAACGATAAAATTTTAAATCCCTCAAAACATTGCTTAAAATTATAAAGGTATTAAAAATAAGGCTTTACCAAAATAACTTAAAATAACTTAAATTTACGAGTGTTAATACGCATTATTACTTAAACTTACTTGTTAAAAGACTTATTTTAACTTAAAATAACCTTAAGGAGGTTGCTTATGAATCAAGAAGAACGATTGATACGAGTCCTTAATTATTTAGAGACACATAAAACCATGAATATAAAGCAAATGTGTGAAATGTTTCATATCTCACGAGATACTGCAAGAAGAGATATAGTAAAAATTTCACAAAATAAAGCAATAGTTAGAACCTATGGTGGAGTGGCTTTAGCTACTTTTCATAAGAAAATAGATACTTATCAAGAGCGTTCACAGACTGAATTAGAAACGAAAAAATCGATTGGAATGAAAGCTGCAAATATGATAGCAAACAATGACATGATTTATTTAGACGTTTCAACAACAGTCAACTTTGTAGCTCAATATTTACAATCAAAAAACGTAACGATTGTGACGAATTCAATTGATACCGCTTATATGTTAGCTAAATCTGAAAATACGACTATTCATTTTTTAGGAGGAACTTTAAATAAGGTTTCTCGACATACTACGGGGACTTCTACCACTGAAAAACTTAGAGATTATCACTTTGATAAGGTGTTTATTGGGACTGCAGGTATTACAGAAGACGGGATATACTATGGTTTTGAAGAAGATATTTATTTCAAGCGCGAATTAATAAAACATGCTGATCAAGTTATTTTAGTGGCAGATCACACTAAATGGAATCAACGACGAAATTATAAGGGCTTAACGCTTGAATCTATAGACACATTCATTACAAATCAAATTATGTCTAATGATTTATATAACACTTTAAAAGAAAACGGTGTTGAAGTAGTAATTACAAGTGAAGATTAAAAAATTGGGAGGTTTTATTTTGATTACATCTCTTGTTTTTGACGTAGACGGCACAATTTTAGACACAGAAAAGGCAATACTAAAATCCTTACAAAAAGTTTTAAAAGAAGAACTAAAGGAAGATTATGCGTTACAGGATTTAAGATTTGCATTAGGGATTCCTGGAAAAGAAACCTTAAAAAAATTAAATGTATCAAATATAGATGTTGTGCATCCCAAATGGTCCGAATCTGTACTAGATTTTTCTCATGAAGTTTCTGTTTTTGAAGAATTAGAAGATATTATTAAAGAGTTATCTCTTAGTAAATTAAAGCTTGGTATTGTTACATCAAAAACTAAGCAAGAATTAATAGATGAGTTCGAGCCATTCGGTCTAAGTGGTCATTTTGAACATACGATTTGTGCGTGTGATACGGATAAACACAAACCACACCCTGAACCATTATTAGCTTGTTTGAAGCAATTAGATGTTCCTAATAATGAGGCAATATATATTGGAGACTCTATATACGATATGCAATGTGCGAAAAGTGCTGGTGTTAAATTCGCACTCGCTTTATGGGGCTCAAAGACAAAAGAAGGTTTTGAAAAAGCTGATTATGTATTAAATACCCCAAAAGATATTTTGGATTTAATTTAATCAAGCTCGTTTCTAATAAAGACATTAAATTACGCATTAAAAAGTCGATTTCTTAACGTATAGGAAATCGACTTTTTATTTATAAAATTAGCTTGAACGTACGGAATTCGGGTATTGTTAGCTTCATCTTCCAGTTAAGTCTTTATTGAAAGGTTTTTTAGCATCAAAATACCTTAATTCTTGTTAACTTTATGCTTCTTATTAAAATTTAAGGCAAGTTTATGGGTTAATAATTAACTTCCGGCAAATTTATGCTTACATTTTCTTTGGACAATTAGATAAATCTCTACTAAAATAAATGATTTCCGGCAAGTTTATGCTTCCAATTACGGTAAACTTATGAGTAAAGTGACACGTTTATTCACGGGGCTTCTAAGGGTAATTGTCAAGGAATGACGTACTCAACTAATTAACAATAGCATGAAATTTTTTGGTAAAAAAACAGGGAAATATATCCAAATGGATAGGGCATTATTTTAAACAAAAACGCTATTTGGCACAACAAAGCAGCTAGCTGAAGTAGCTAACTGCTTTGTCGTACAATTTTAGAAGTACAACTAGATACAGATATATGTTGTAACAAAAAGTTACAACTATATTATAAACAAATATCAAAATAATATGCATGAAAGAAAACTAAACAAAAATTTCATTTTGTATTAAGTTGGAATATAAAAAGAGCACTTAGTAAAGCGCTCTCGTGACGAGCCTCATTTTATAACGACTATTTTATAAAGAAAGGAACTCAGGATATTATATGTGCGTCAGTTAATTGAGTACCTTGTACAAATAAAGAGCAGCTAGCAAAAGCTAACTGCTCTCCAGAAAAGCATTAAGAAGGAAGTTCAGAACTCAAGTGCATTTATAGTATGGACAAGGTTTAGGGATTTATTCAAGGAGGAATGGATATGAGGAAGGTTAAAGAGTTTACAGGTAAAGTCGGTGCGGAATTTATGAGTTTTCTTCTTGAAGACGATACATTACACAGTGCTTATTATTCGCATGTTGAAGTTGTTATGGATAATGGCAAGAAGAAGATGTTGTGCATTAAGGACGACACTGGATTAAAAGGTATAGCTGAAGGTCAAACAAGGGCAGAGGCAATTACGAAAGCGAAAGTGTTTTTAAAGAGACAGGAAGAAAAACAAAGAGCAGCTAGCAATGGCCAACTGCTCGGTACTCCAAGGGGGAACAAGGAGAAAGATAACCATGTGTCTACAGTATTGACGGAATATTGAGTTTTATTCAGGGCTGGTTCCAAAAAAGTGATATACCGCCAAAATATAAAATTATTAAAAGGACGATTACTATGAAAGCAATTAAAGAAACTTTCTTCCAGGAATTTTTCATTAGTAGACCCCCTTTATAGAAAATATTAACATCTATCAAAAATTTGAACAAAATAATCCTTTGCGCGACACGTTTCCTTATAAGTGTGTAAACACGAAATAGGAGGGTTATCAATTTGATAACAATAACTGATTGACTGAAAGTAGGAATGAAAGCCGTCAAGTTGAGCTGAAACTACTTATCTGATACTCCTACATGCAAAGCGTGATAGTAGTCGCAAATTGTATGAAGCTAGGTGAAGTCGGCTGAACAAAACCTAAGTGAGAAATCATATGGTAATGGATAGGTCGGGATGCTACAAAATATCTATGGTGAGAATGTCCAAAATAACGGACTGGCAAACTTGCGAATATACGGGTCTAGATTATTAATACATAAGAAATATGTATGTCGTCAATGACGATGTTATCTACCGAAAAGTATTGTCTAAGTCTCTAACTAAGAAACTGTATGAATATAATGAACATCAATTAAAAGTAAAGTTTGATAATGGGAAAGAGTTCTTCTTAAGCAGTACAAAAGATTCTAATAAGCATTGGGTATCAAAATATTCAAAGTCCATTATCGACTTATACAAAGCTATCTAAAAAAGCATCCATAACGGGTGCTTTTTTCTTTGTTATATAGAAATTACACATTAAACGTATTTAAATACTGTTTTAGGTATAACATGAATTCAACAAATTAGATAACGGATATTTTTCTATTTAGATTAGATGTTAAATGTACCGTGAAACTCTTGGAAATACAATGTCGGGAAATGATAATGATACTGGTATATTACGGGAGAAGGCGGAATTGTAGGAGTAAAGGGAATGTGCCCAGGTTGCATACCATATTGACCATATGAAGGGTATTGAGGTAAATGTTGCCAAGATGAAGCTGGGGCTACAACAATCCTCATCGTTAAAGGATTCATAATATAATCACTCCTAAAGTAGTATTCATGTAATAGGGTATGCGCTCACTGAATATAGATGTGCACAATCTAGGCCTATAAACATAATAATTAACGAACAGAAAATATGGTTACTAATCTTATGATGTGTCAATTATGGGTGTTTTATTTTACCATGTAGATAGAACTAACATGTGTATAGCAATTATCGTAGGCGCTGCCGTGATCTGGGTGGCGTCATTGTTTGTTGTTAAGGAAAGATAAGGAGGAGAAGAAATGAGTCTTGCACTTCATAATGGAGATTTGAACAAGTTAGCAAGAGATATTACAATTCGATAAAAGGTTATAAAGACGAATTAGTATAAAAGGAGGTGGTGCTATGCCTAAAATCAACTTCAGTGATAAACAATTACAAGTAATTAGAGCCCCTTTCAATTACACGCTAGAAGTTAATGAAGGCACATAACGCCACGTTCCGGTAAGACAACTGCCGGGCACTTCAGATATGCTCGTTATTTAACTAATTCAAGAGATGAAAACCATTTAGTCGTTGCGTACAATCAAGAACAGGCGCAACGACTTTTTATTGATGGAGACGGAACTGGATTAGCTCATATATTCGGAGATTTAGCGGTTATAAAACATAACGAGCTCGGATCTCATTTAGAGATACACACGCCGCGAGGCATAAAGAGACTTTTTTATAAAGACAGCGGCAAAAGTAACAGTGTCGGCGCTATAACGGGTATGTCACTGGGTAGTGTAGTCTTTTGTGAAATCAACTTATTAAACATGGGTATGATCCAAGAGTGCTTCCGTCGTACATTCGCTGCTCAGGACCGTTATCATTTAGCAGACTAAACCCTCCTGCTCCTAACCATCCTGTTATATCGGAAGTATTCGACGTTCAAAACACACGTTGGACTCATTGGACTCCTAATGATAATCCGATATTATCAGAACAACGTAAGCAGGAAATACATGAGGTTTTCCCTAAGAATCCGTATCTATTGGAACGAGATTGGTATGGTAAACGAGTAATGCCTCAAGGTGTTATCTACAGCATGTTTGATATGGATAAAAACATCCAACATGTTGTTTTGGGTGATTGATACGAAATGTTCTTTACTGCTGACGGTGGGCAAAGTGATGCTACAAGCTGCAGCTGCTACATTGTATCGAGATTTCAGAATAAATTCAGATTGTTCCGTGTGGCTAACTACTATTAGATACTAAATCTCCATCATCTACGATACGAGCATGCACTGGTGTAGCTCCCATTTTAGGTAAAGCACCCATCCCCATAAAATGTGTACTAGCATATCGACCATTTAGTAGTCCAATCATGCCTAAAAGGTTAGCACCTACGCATACTGTATATAAAGTAATATTAGGGTTGTGTGCTGCTTGGTGTAGTATAGTTTTCAACTCTGTCTCAGAAGCTTTTTTAACCTATTTACAACTGAATTTGGTCCATCATCGTAGGATTCGCAAGCACTACCTGGAATTAAAATTACACCTTCAGCGGTTGGATCGAGTATGCCTGTGGCTTCGATTCTTACGCCATTTACTCCACTTTTAACTAATCTTTTCCCTTCGACAGTTACTAACTCCACTATTACTTCTTCTGGAGAAAGAGCTGCTGCAACGTGAAAGACATCTTAAGGAGCAAGTGCATCCATTAAATCAAACCCATCAAATAAAACAACTTGAAATTTCATATTTTATACACATCCTATAATTATTTCAGACCGAACAGTTCGGTCTGATGAAAGTGCTATATACAGATTAATGAACAATCCTCCAGTTACAAGGAATATGATAATAGGTATGTATATATAACAGTCAATATTTGATTATAACACCTGGCTTTTAATATCATAAAAATTCTGTAATATACGGAGGAAAAGTAAATAAAAAGAGAGAGTTCGGAATTTGAAAATCTGAATTTATAGATGTAATTATCCGTAATGTATGGGTCTTATGAGTAGCATCATTATATACATTTTGAATTTCCTTTCAGTGTTATAAATGGGGGGGAGTGTTATATATGGTTCCAATGTAACATACAAGTATCTAAATGGATTTTGTCTTAATACAACACTGTCTATTTAATTATCGCTAAACTTTTCTATTAGTTATACCAACCAACATATGTATAAAATCTTGATTTTTCAGTTTAAATTATTTAACATCTAACCCTTAATCTTATTACTATCAAAAAATAACTTGTAGTCTAGCTACAAGTTGTTTTTTGATAAGGTTATATGTTTTTAAATGAGGCAGTCCTATTGTTATATTTATAAGATTGAATAGATTTTTTGAACTACTAATCATTTGGCACCATACTGTAATTAAAAGAATGGTGAATTGTCATGAGTTGTCTTCGATGAAATAACCGAATGGAATATATGACATAAAACTTTAACACCCTCTTTTAATTCTTGTTCACTCATATAAGAAAAACTTAATCTCATATGATGAGTTTCTAATTCTACAGGATAACAAGCTGAACCAGGCAAAAATGTCACTTTTTTCTTTTGTGCTTCTAAAAGAATAGAATTTGTATCTACCCACTCAGGAAGACTAATCCAAAGATTTAATCCTCCTTCAGGAGTGTACCATGAAACTTCAGAAGGAGCATACTTTGATAATAAATCTAAAACTAGATCTCTTCGTAATTTCAAAGCAGTTCGTAACTTTTTTATATGCTCCATTGATTTCTCTGATTTAATAAACGGTAAAATCATCTTCTGAGTGAGTAAAGGACTACCCAAATCTGCGTTAGCTTTTGCTGCTAACAATCGATTAAATATGGAACCAGAAGCAACTAAAACCCCAATTCTGCAACCAGGTGCAAATGTTTTACTTAAACCTTTTAAATAAATAACATGCCCGGAATCATCTAAGCTTTTTATAGGAATCGGTGGTTTTTTACTATAGTAAATTTCATTCCATGGATCATCTTCTATAATTATGCTATTGCTACTTTGGGCTATATCAAGAATCTGTCTACGCCTTTTGGCAGTTGTGATAACACCTGTTGGATTATGAAAAGTAGGGACTGTATATATAACCTTTGGTTTATATTTATCGCATAAACTCTGAAGAATATCTATCCTCATGCCATCTTTATCAATTGGAACGGTAAGGACTGTAGCACCTCTCCCACGAAAAACATCGATTGCTCCTGGATAAGTAGGAGCCTCCATAATAACCACATCATCAGGCCCGATAAATGTTCGAGCAATTAGACCGATTCCTTGCTGAGAGCCATTTGTAACTAATATATTATCTGGATCCGTAGTAATATCAGTTCTTTTTAAATATGCAGCCATTGCATGTCTTAGTTCAAGATCTCCTTGAACTTCTGCATACTGGGATAAGATCCTTGGATTATGAACAAATATTTTTTGAACTTCTTGTTCTAAAAAGCGGTTAGGAAATAACCTGGGATCAATCATTGAAGATGATAATTGAATCATTTCTGGAACTTGATGAAAACGAGAAAATTGAGATCTAGGTAAGTAATCCTGAATTGAGTGCTGCCAATTATAAGGTGAAACTTTTGGTTGTCGATTAACAACTTCTTTTCTTTCGGGATTAACAAAAGACCCTTTCCCTTGAATAGAAGTAACGAAGCCATCTTCCTCGAGTTTCTTATATGCTTTTGCTACTGTTACTAGACTCACCTTCAATTGTTTTGTAAGTGTGCGTATAGAAGGTAATTGTGTTCCTTCTTGTAGAAAACCAGAACGTATATGATCCACAATAGATAGATATATTTGGCTGGAAAGTGAAATTTCACTATTGCGTTGAATTTCAAAATGCATATTAAATCTCCTTTCAGTGTTATAGAAGGCGGTTGCGTGTTATATAGGGTTTCGATATAACATACAAGTAGTTCAAGGGATTTTTAAAATAAAATTTAAAATGCGAAAGGAGGTAATAGCTCTATTAATAAGTATTAGGTTAAACGTCTTTACTTAAAATGATACCCATATGTGATGATAATTTAATTATCTCGCACAAAAGCGATTTATATTTATAACCCATTAAGTAATGTGAATTAAACGAGACTTATAGTATAGAGGCAATATACGTGATTTTTAAGATTCATGCAAATATTTAATTTTGATCAAATAATTTTTTAGGTAGTCAGAGATTGCAATATTATCACGCTTAAAAGGGGAGATATTATGTTTAAACACGATACTATTGTACGTTTTAGTGAATGTGATTCTTTAGGACATGTAAACAACTCAAATTATTTTACGTATTTTGAAGAAGCAAGAAATGACCTCTTTAAAATTTTTAACCCGAGTCTAAAAATAGAATCTTGGAATTTAATTGTTGCTTCAACTCAATGTGACTTTATTCGTGAGGTGGTTTATGGTCAAAAATTAGTTGTTTCTACATGGATTAGCAAAATTGGTAATGCAAGTTTTCAAGTTGAACATGTTATACAAGATGAAAATCAAAATTGGATTGCAAGAGGAAAAGTTATTTTAGTTCATTTTAATTTTCAATCACAAAAATCAATTCCTTTATCTCAAGAAATAAGGAACGTACTTTCGGAACATACTGAGGCACCTAAAGGTGTTCCGATGTTGAGATAAAAACATCATAATCATTTGATCTTAATACACAATGGGACACTATGGAGGTATATGTAATGAAATATTATGTAGTAGACGCATTTGCAGAAAACATATTTGAAGGAAACCCTGCAGCAATTTGTATCATGGAAGATTGGATTTCAGATGAGATGATGCAAAAAATTGCGATAGAAAATAATCTGTCTGAAACAGCTTATACTGTAAAAGAAGTGGAGTGCTATCAACTAAGATGGTTTACTCCTGGAGGAGAAATTGATCTATGTGGCCATGCAACTTTAGCAGCAGCATACGTTATTGCAAATTATTATGAAAAAGGTATTGAGGAAATTATATTTCTAACAAAGAGCGGAAAACTTGTTGTATCCAAGAACGGTAATCTTTATGAGATGGATTTCCCAAGCAGAATGCCTGAAAAGATTACATTAACAGATGAGATGGTTAAAGCCATTGGAATAAACCCTATTGAAAGCTACTTAGGTAGAGATTTGATCTTCATATTAGAAAATGAAGAGGATGTTCAAAATCTAACTCCTGATTTTGCGAAAATGAAGGAGCTAACAGAAGGATTAGCCGTATCAGTTACTGCCAGAAGTGCTAAATATGATTTTGTTTCCAGAGTTTTTTTTCCAAAACTAAATGTAAATGAAGATCCAGTTTGCGGTTCAGCGCATTGTAGTTTCATCCCATTTTGGGCACAACGTCTTGGTAAAGATGAAATGGTAGCAAGGCAGCTGTCTGACCGAGGCGGAACATTATATTGTAAACATGAGGGAGACAGAGTAAAGATTGCGGGAACAGCAGTTGTATATGCCATTGGTGAGATTCAAATTTAATAAAAAGGAGGCTAGAACATGAAAATAGAACAAAGAATGGAAGAACTAGGTATTATATTAACTAATACTTCGCCTGCTAAAGCATTATACGTACCTGTCAAACAATTAGGGAATTCCCTTTTTGTTTCAGGACAAGCTCCATTTATAGATGGTACACCCGCTTATACAGGAAAAGTCGGTGGAGAAAGAACCTTAGAAGAAGCACAAGAAGCAGCAAGAATTTGTATTATTAATACACTGGCAGCAGTCAAAGAGTATATTGGTGATTTAGACCGTATTGTAAATGTAGTGAAACTACAAGCCTTTGTGAATTGTGAAATTGAATTCAATCAACAACATATTGTTATTAATGCTGCTTCAAAATTATTACATGATATCTTTGGAGTGGAAGGTCAACATGCCCGAGCGGCAATTGGAGTGAATCAGCTACCCATGAATATCACAGTGGAAATTGATTCTATCTTCGAAATTCAGGGCCAATAAGCTAATTATAAATGAAATTTCCCCTTAAAAATAATAATTAATACTAAAATCACATGCTAGTGTTAGACATATTCAGCAAGTATTAAAATTTAACTTTCAATTATAATACTTGCATTACATGGAGAAGAATATATGAATAAAAAGAACGATTTCAATGATAATCAAACCAAATGTAAAGCTCTTAAACTTTCCAATAATGATCAGTGGCAATATGAATCATTTTATAGATACCAACCTGTATTTTCATGTAAAGCTTTATTGAAATTTTTCACTAGAAGAGCAAAGTAATAGTATTAACTCACATCATAAAGTCGGAATTTTCTTAATTCAAACTCCAGGAAAGGAATGCAACTTGTGAAATGCAGATTAAAGCAATTACTATAGAGGAAATTTATCAGGAGATATTAGATGGAAAAAGAAATAGATTCCCGCCAAACACTTGGAAATTAGATGAAAATAATGAAATGGCTAAAGAGTAACAAGATATTTAGTAACAAACATTTTAAATTGGAACGAAGAAGAAATCAAACAGAATTGGAATAACGCATTAATTGCAAAGTATCGTTTACGTGGCGTATTGAAACATAAATATGAAAATAGTCCGTATGCAATGATTAATGATTTATATCCAAACAGATATGTAAAACATTTATTTAGAGGATATATAAATAAATCTTAATATATTTATAAAGCTCACATTAACATGATACCCCAAAAGGGAAAGGAAGGTCCGTAAAATGTCATTAGAAAAAGTTATTTCCTATTTTAAACAATATGGTATGGAAGATAGAATTATAGAGGTAACAGAATCTAGTGCAACAGTTGAATTAGCAGCAAAAGCGTTACAATGTGAACCTCAAAGAATCGCAATGACTTTATCTTTTCAAATAGAAGATCGTGTTTTAGTAATAGTAACTGCAGGTGATGCTAAAATTGATAATCGTAAATACAAGGAACAGTTTGGTGTTAAAGCTAAGATGGTCGATGCAAACAAAGTGGAAGAGTTAATTGGACATGCAATAGGTGGTGTTTGCCCGTTTGCTGTAAATAAAGATGTAGAAGTGTATTTGGATGTATCACTACAAAGATTTATAACTGTTTTTCCTGCTTGTGGAAGTGGAAATAGTGCTATTGAATTAACAATAGAAGAACTAGAACGATACTCAAAATATTTAAAGTGGATTAATGCCTGTAAGGGATATACAAACTAAGAAGCAATCTTAGGAGAACAATCCATATATGTACGTCTGTACGCTATTTTTATAGAACTATAAATTACAGTGGGATTGAATAAGAATGAGAAATAGATTTTTTATAATAATGTTATCTATGCTATTTAGTATTGGATTGGCTGGCTGCGAGCAATGGAATCGTTATAGTCCGTTTGTAAGTGCGATAGATGTATATGGTGTAGTGAAAGAAGAAGCTAAAAGAGACACTAAGGCCCCTAAAGATGTAATTCATTATTCATATGATTTAATTGGATATGATGAGAGTTTAAATAAAATAGACTTAGGTTTTGGGTCAGATAACAAATTCCCTATTGGCACATATATTAAAGCTGCGAAAAGGGGAAGTGATACAAGAATGCATGATATTTCAGTTATTAAAAAAGAAGAGATTCCAGAAAATATATTAAAGAAATTAAATAAGAAGTAATAACCTCGATAAAAAACTACATTCTATATAGGGTGTAGTTTTTTAAGTATAAATTAAAATATCTCGAACAATCAGCAAAAGAGATTAGTTCAATTATTAATATTAATTCAGAAATGAAACAAGTTTTGAAACGTTTATACGTATAGTACATTTAATCCGCAAAATGAAATTTTTTTTGGTTTAGCATGTAAATCTAAAAAAGCTTTAGTTTAGATTTTCTTGTCCCAATCAAGTTCCAAAAACAAAAGTTTAGACTTTCTTGTCTAAATAGTTTAGAGTTTCATATCTTTGTACAGTACAATAATAGAAGGGGAGATGAACTGACCATCATCCAAGAGTTCGTTAAATTCTGATATAACGAACTCTTGGATACTGAAATTCTATTCCTATTATAGCGGTAGCTTATTTGATTTTTAGGTTTATAATTCATAGCTAGTTTAAGTTAAGTGACTATTTTGAGTAATCTATAAAGAATTAATCGCTTTTATATAATTATATACAAATAAATTATACATTTTTGGGTATAGATCCCTTTAATTTGCAAAAATAGGAAATGTACATTTTAATTTTATGATATTTTCCCTTTGTTGTATTCATTGCGAGTGACAAATATTTTAAAAGCGTAGAAAGATCTTATTTCTACGCTTCTTTTAATAAGTAGTAGATTTAGTGTTTTTTTAAATTTGTTATATAAGATTTTACAGCTTGCAATAAGAATTCTTCCTGTCTCATACCAGCTTCCGCTGCCATTTGAACTACTTTTTGCTTAAATTCATGATCTGCATGAAAAGTTAATGGCTCTACATTACTTTTAAAGTAAATACCTTCTACATGTGGAAGAATCGTGCCAGATTTCATATGAGAATGTAAGTACTTAATCTCTTCTTGAAACTGCAATGGATCTACTTGTAATACGAAAGGTTTAATTTCTAATTTGATAGTATCTGCTGAAATACTCAATCTCATATTTGTGATACCTAGCTCCTTATAAAATAAGTTTATTAGATTATAAGTAATGGAATTAAATAATTGAGGTTTTTTAAAGGAAAAAGATAAATACCCTCGTTTTGTAATTACCGCTTTTTTAATGAATGGTTCAAAGGTGTAATCATGTTGTTTATAAGTGGATAGAGGGAAAATATCCTCGTCTTCTGTAAGAATCTTACCGTCTGCTCCATTGATCTCTATTACCCTAGCTGTTTTTCCGTTATGTTGATGTGTTAATAATTGATATAAGTATATATCTTCATTTTGAATTTTCGTAATGAATGTTTTTCGCTCTTTTGTTTTGGTTTTTTCATAATCAAGCATAAAAATCTCTAGTTCTTCCTCATCGATAAGATATACTTGTTTTCCTCTTTTTTCTACCATTGTGGCGGGTAATTTTCCAGATTTGATGTATGTAAAGATAGTAGATGGTGCAACATTAAGAATTTCAGCTACTTCTTTTGTGCTAAGGCCTTTAACCTTATTTTCATTTTGTAAACGTTCAATATCCTCTAAATAGAAAATCTTACTACCGAATTGCTTCCAGTTATCTTTATATACACATTCTATTAATCCATCTTTTTCTTTTTTTAAAATTGTTTGTACCGTTACTCCTAATAAGTCAGCTGCCTCTTTGGTCGTTACAGTAGGTTTTGTAATGAACAATAAATCTTGTGTCATAAAAGGACACCTCCATAACTATCGTTTGTTAATATTTTAGGTATGTATATATCATATCAGAATCTGATTTATATTTAAAATAAGAAATAGATTTTATTAAATATAGTATGCATTGTTATCGTTTAGAAATATTTTTCATTCAATCTATATGTTAATGAATTATTATAGTTATTTTTATTATAAAATCACTATGTATTTTAATTATTTAATTGTTAAAAGATATCTATTTAATAATAAATTATAAAAAAATATAATTATAAGTAAATAGAGAAGAATGTAGCGTTCTTACAGAAAGAAAATGAATTATCATTTGTATAATTAATAGAAGTAAAATAAAATAATAATTATAGGTAATAAAGAGAATTATTATTATAATCTTCAATAGGAGAGGTGAATTTGAAATATGGATAATAAAAATGAAAAAGAAAATTTATTTATTATAAATAAACAAAGTGAATATATAGATACATATGTAGAGAATTTAAGAGATGTAGTTCCATTTCTGTATAACGATAGTTATGTGGATAAATTGGAAGAGAAAATGGAGGTTGCAGAAAAAGAGGGAAAGAGTAAATATACGTATTTAAGTGACCTGGAAGTTATTTATCATTTCGTACATTTACAAAAAGATATGGATGAGAAGAAGAATAGAAAAGAGGATACGAAAAAGAGTTATGTTTCTGAAATCTTGTCATTTTGTCAGTGCATGGTGCAGCATGCAGAAGAATTTGAATTGAATGGGGAAGAGGTACAGAAAAATGACTCTTTATTGAAAACATTGCAACCTTGGAATATTCGTAAATACAATTCTTGGCTGAAACGGGTAGAGAACGGTAGGAATGGTGACACATATGCAGTCGCAACACTTGCAAAGAAAACAGTACTCATTCGTTCTTTTCTAAAACATCTTCATGTATTTTCTTATATTGAAAAGCCTCTTCATGAAGAACTGCAGCGGGCAAATGTAAATGAGCAGGATCGGCCAAATCGGGACTTATCCTATGATGAGGTTATGAAAATTTTAGGGTTTTATAAAGAAAGAGGACATTTAGTAAACTATACAATTTTACTTGCTCTGGCAAGTACTGGTGCAAGAATTCAAGAATTGTGCACCGCGAGAGTGAAAGATTTACATTATGACGGAAAGTACTGGTTAAAAGTCACTGGAAAAGGAGATAAAGTGCGTGAACTTTTCATTTCGGAACACTTATACCAGTGTATTTGTGAAATGAGGCGGAGAAGGAGATGCCAAACGGTATTGGAAAAAGGGGATGAGAGTCCGTTATTTATAAATCAAAGAGGAAATACTTATAACTCTAAAACACTATCGAATCAAGTAACAGATATGATAAAAAAGACAAACTTAGAGTTTCTACTGTATCGTGAAAATCCAGTAACGGCGCATACATTCCGTCATGCTTTCGCAATTATGGCAGTAGAACAAGGTAATGCAGATTTATATCATTTAATGCAAACACTTGGCCATGAAAATATTCAAACGACTAAAATATATTTAGAAAAGCATATGAAGCGTAAAAACAACGTTGGATCTACTTTCGCTGATATGCTGATTTAAACTTTATATAGTTTATAGGGGTATTTAATTATATATTTTTTACATAATTAAATAATGTATATGTTTGTTTATTCATTTTGAAGAAATATATAATTGGGGAAATAAATAAAATAACGAAATTCATTTTATACAGAAAAAACCAGGATGATTTTAAAAAGTTATCCTGGTTTTTTCTTGAATACACATAATTATTCATATTTCATAAAATTAATTTGAGTTAATTATAAGTTAGCAGAATTTATATCTATTCCAATCTGATAGTGTTAATAACATTATATAATTTGTAGAATTAGTTTATAGAGATTATGAAACTATTTTTCATTAGGTGTATCTAATTGATGATTGATTACTGTGCTGGACCTTTTATTCATAAGTATATAGATCCCACCTATGAATGATAAGATTACTGGATAGAAAATCGCCCAACCACTAAATGAGTATACAAAAATACATATAACTAAAGATAGGAAGGCCATCCACCAACCTATATCTTGAACTTTTAATAACTTAAGAGCAGCTAGCATTGTAAAAATATACGAGGTAATAAAAATTACACTAGGGCCTTTTAGAAGCATCTCTAAATTTGGTCGTGCTATACCATAAAAAATTAAAATACAACTAAAAATTCCGCCTAAAACTAGTAAAACCCTAGTTGGAGTTTGGAATTTAGAATGTAATTTAGCAAAGAAGGAAGGGAAATGTCCTTCTCTAGCTTGGGCGTAAATCATTCTTGAAAAACCTGCAATGTTAGCATGTACAGCACTAAACGAAATGAAAATTGCTAAAATAGTGGTTATATATGTACCTATTGATCCTAATCCTTTTGATATTAGAATGCTAAGGGAAGCTATCTGGTTCTTATCACCATATGAGTGAGTCCCTATTGTTACAAAAGATATTGCAATGTACATAATTGAGATGCAAATTGCCCCTAAAAATAGACTAATGGAAATATCTTTAGCAGGTCTTTTAAACTCTTCAGCTAATGGGGTTATCATCTCCCATCCTACAAATGAGAAAAAGATAATTACAGAAGAAGCTCCAACAGAAGACCATCCGTTTGGTACAAAAGGTGTAAAAGAACTTAATTTTACATAGGGGATAGAAACGACAACAGCCACAATTATTAGAAGTGAAATTATACAAATGACAAACACACTTATTTTTGATGATAACTCAATTCCTTTAATATGTAAGAGTAAAGAAGTAATCAAAATTACTGCCGCGATGCCTATAACTCCTGCATTACTTATTGGAAAAACATAACCAATATAATGGGCACCTGTTAAAGCGATAATAGGTAATCCAATAGGAATAGATCCTAACATAATCCATCCTAGGATTGCACTCGTATTTGCATTAAATGCCATTTGAACATAAGCTGTAATTCCTCCTGCACTAGGAATCATTTTAGCAAGATGCGCCAGAGTTGCGACAATGGGAAAAGCTAATATAGACATGATAACCCAAGATAAAAGCGAAGCTGGTCCAGCGCTATTTGCAGTAATTGAGGGCAATATAAGAATTCCACAACCCAACACAGCCCCTATGGTTAATGCAGTCCCTTGTACCCAAGTAATTGAACGTTTCAATGATTGTTGTGTCAAGATACTCAGCCTCTCTTTCGTTAATTGATATCAATTATATAAAGTTTTAAAAAAAGATAACATGCTATAATTTATGTATTAATTATAATTTTCTTAAAAAATTTAAGAATTATTAATTGTATTCTTAATTAATCAAGGGGAGATACATTAATGGATCAAACAGATTTAAAAATTCTTTCACATCTTCAGGAAAATGCACGTTTAAGTATGGTTGAAATAGGAAAGCTGGTAGGTTTGAGTTCCCCCTCTGTTACAGAGCGAGTCAGAAGACTAGAGGAACAGGGTGTCATTATAAGTTATCGTACGATTGTTAATCCGAAAGAATTAAAAAAACATATTACCGCGTTTGTTTTAATGGAACCAAGAGATTGCAACAAATATAAAAAATTTGCAATGGAACATCCAGATGTAGTCGAATGCCATCGTATTGCCGGTTTATACAGTTATCTAACAAAGGTAGTGACAGAATCAGTACATACACTTGAAGACTATATTAATTTGTGCTTAGAGTATGGAAAGCCTACAACCTTAATAGTGCTTTCTTCTCCAGTAGAACATAAATCACTTTTTACAGAGAGTGAAAAATCTTGATTACATATGAGAGATTATTCTAAAAAGATAAATATTGTGAAATGATAAAATTTAAAATTATATATTTGGTATAGTGTTAGACTAGGGCTTCGGCACTAGCTTTTCTTTCGCTTGAATATATTACTAAGTCATATATAATATGCTTATATACTTGAAAGTGAGGGAGAGAATGGCATATAGCAAGGCGCAAAATGAAGCCACAAAAAACTATAAAAAACGTAATCCAGAACAAACGAAATATCTCAATTATAAAACTATGGCTAGAAGTTTCATCAAGAATTTAGCCACACAAGAAGATTTGGATATGCTAAAAGAATTAATGGCAGAAAAAGAGGAGAATGACCGTGCTAGAAAATAAATTAGGTATCAAAAATCAGTTGGAATTGAATCGAGTGGAAGAACGACTATCAAAAATGAAAGCCAAAGATTTATATGATTCAGGAGAAATAAACCACATAGAAGTTGGCACATTTAAGGGTCTTTCTGACATTCATAATTATCTATTTGAAGATATTTATTTCTTTGCTGGGAAGATTCGAAAGGTTAACATAGCGAAGGGGAACTTTCGATTTGCTCCTGTTATGTATCTAAGCCATTCACTAGAACATATAAATACTATGCCACAAACAACCTTTGATGAAATCGTTGAAAAGTATGTTGAAATGAACATTGCTCATCCTTTTAGAGAAGGAAACGGTAGAGCGACTAGAATATGGTTAGATTTAATCTTTAAGAATGAAATTCAACAGGTGGTTGACTGGAATAGGATTGATAAAGAAGATTATTTACTGGCAATGGAACGCAGCCCGATTAAAGATATTGAAATTAAGCATTTACTCAAAAATGCACTAGTAGATAAAATTAATAGTCGTGAAGTATTCATGAAAGGCATTGATATTAGTTATTATTATGAGGGATATACTGAATATGATATAGAGGATTTATAAATAAAAAAGGGCTGAAATTGCCCTTTTTTATTTGCGTTTTGAAGAGAATTTTTCATATAAAAACAGTATAAAATGGATTCCACCATGGATCCCTAGTGTTATTTGGAACTTATTTTTTATAGTATTACTTTATGTAAAGATCCACAAAATAAGTTCCTCTTTTCTGAAAATAAATATTAATAAGTAATTATTAATTAATATACATAAATTACTTTATAGTTCATTCATGTATTCCTTTCCATCTACATCAATCATTTATTGAAACAGATTTCTGTGGTAAATGAACAAAATATTGGGATGACATGGGTACTTTATCATGAATCAGACATGCAAAATTATGTAGCTTGTGGTGAAGATGAAGGAAATACTATAAAGGGAAAAGTCGTAGCGAAACCAGGGAAATATTATTTAAATGTATATAAATTCGATGATAAAAACGGTGAATATTCATTATTAGTAAAATAAATTCATTTCCGATATGTATACGGGAGTTGTATTTTAGGAGGAGTCTATCACGATAGGCTCCTCCTACTTTTTATTTGTATATTAGAACCATTAAGAATAGAAAAAATTCGTGTTTGAAAAAAGTTTAATTATTTCCTATCTGCATTACTATACTATCAGACTCTTTTCTTTAATAAGTCTAAAAGATTCAAGTGCTTACAAGGAATACTTAGCTAACTGTTCACCCCAAGATGATAATTCCGTTTCAATAAATCCTGCTTTTTTATATACAAATTTAGCTGTAAGGTTTTCAGGAGCATATCCAATCATTATTATAGAAATGTTTGCATTATTATTTCTTCTTATCTCATCAATTACCAGATATATAGCTTGTTTACCTATACCTTTCCCTTGAAATTTTTCATCAATCATAAGTCTATAAATCCAATAATTATTATCATCAGGATCTATCCCAAACGTAGTAAATCCTATCATTTTCTCATCAAAATAAATCCCTTTTGCATAGAAATTATCTAGAAATTGAACTTCTGCGATAGAATAAAGGTTGGATGCAATAAATGTTTGTTGTTCTTCTTTAACTGACAGCCTAATTGCTTCTTCCCAATTATTTTTGTCAATAGCCTTTAAATAAAGTTTCTTCAATCTGATACTCTCCTTCCAATATTGAAGAGGAAGCACGTATTTTAGGGGTTAGTGGTACGTTATCCTCTTGTTTTTTTTCAAAATTAAATATAAATATTTTCTCATCGACAGCGCCTCCTTAAAGGTACAATTCAAAACACATTAGTATAATCAATATGATTATACTCTTTCCACTATAAATTATTTTCCTGTTGAAAAAATCCTATTTCTCCAGGGTATATGATACCAAATATCTGAGAATCTCTTTGCAAACAATTGTATTTTAGCTTGAATAAAGAAGCACGTTTTTTTGAAGAAGAATATGATTTATAACTTGATAGTAGTGCGGTACACTATTGTCATTAACCTATTATTCTATGATTTTTTTCTATTTACTTATATTTTCATTTTTACTGTACTCTACTTCATTAAAAGTTTGTTTATATCCCAGATTGCCTCGTGTGAAAATAAGAATAAGTAAAGCGACAAATCCCAATCCTATCACTACAAATATATCTGTATTCTTTAAAATAGGGTTGGTGGAATGAGTTTGTGCCAAACTAAACGTATTTACACTCGCATGAATTAGCATGACAATAAATAAGTTACCGTGATTGCAGTTATAGACCCAAGTAAGAATGATTGAGATCGGCAAACATAGTAAAATAAAAATTGGCAAGTGAATATATAGGAGAGAAAGGTCAGAACCTGGGCCACCCCTTTGTGCAGCTGTTAAGAAATGTGGAAGATGCCAAAAAGTCCACAAAACACTAAGTAGTAATGTAGCTTTTAACGGTCCAAATTTCGATTGTAATCGGGGCAGAGCGAAACCACGCCATCCGATTTCCTCCGGTAAAGGTCCACCGAGAAAGAAAATTGCTACAAAAGAGAAAAGATAGGTTATAAAAAATTCAAAATTAAGGTCACGGAAAGTAGGTACCTCTCCATTTAATATCACCATACCTAGAAACATTGCAGCGGGGATAACGATGAGAGTAAACAAGTACCACTTTAAACCGACCTTAGTAGTGAGAATGCTTTTTCTAACTTTTTTCCATGCCTCTTTGCCTTCAAGAGTTCGAAACATGATACACGCTGCTAACATAGGGCCTGCAAATGCATTGGCAAAAAAGAAAATATCAAATACTTTTGTTTTAGGGAAAATACCCCATTGTGAGAAGATAAATGGAATTAATACAACCCATGAAAATAAATATGCCATTACAAAAAATGAAGTTAACGGATAGGATTCCAAATACCCTCTCAGAATTGTTGATGAGTTTTTTGCTTTTGTTAAATACTTCAACACAATCACCTCTTCATTTATAAAAACCTGCATATGTGCTAATTCCACATGCTTTGATAAAGAACCTTTTTGATGTAATAATGTTCAGTTTTTTGTATGAAAGGAGAGGTACGTTACCAAAGAAATGTAGAAATCTTTTTAAAGAAAATCACCTAACATTGAGTTAACTAGCTTTTAACATTAATTGAATTTTTGATATATCCTCAATCGAATAATGTTTACTAAGATTTAGTTGGAGCCATCCGTACTAAAAATCTACAGAACCACTTCAGTTTTATTACTATGCTTTTCACACAAGGAACGTTTGAGTACCAAAAGACATCTATAAATGCACTATTTAATACAATGCGTACATCAATTTATATCCAATAGTTTTGAAAGCGTTCGCACATTTAAATAGTTAAAGAAAAGGCACTCCTAGGAGTGCCTTTTCTTTAACTTGAACCATGTTCCTATATATGTTCCCCATCCCATAAAAACACTTCCTATAAAACAGGATCCTAGACACCAATAGACTTCATTTGAAAAATAGTTTACATATGTATGGGTGATAACAGTAACGCTACATCATGAATATAAGATGCGTTATGGCTTCTGGTCTAAGAACCTACTTTATAGAAAGTACCTTTCTCATATATTTTACCACATGTAATATTGAGTTTGTTAAGTATTTGGTTAATATGCACAATTACATAGTAAATACCTTTTAAATAGGAGAATAAGAAAAATGCAAAATAAGTGATTCTAAACATATTCCAGATAACCCCTAATTTTTTATTAATTATTTATTTGGCACTCAATAATAGAAGTAAGTACTGCTTGCATTCCATTTAATAAATCTAACACATTCACATCAAACATTTATTTTTATTCACCAGGGGATTTAGTTAATTAGAAAGAAGCATATGCAATAAATAATTCTGTTTTAGATAACATCCAACCACTTAAAAATCCAGTAATAAAAAAGGAGGGAGAAAGTATCTTTTATTGAAGTTTGTTTATAATAGCTTTTTAACTTGTTAGGGGGAATCATAAAGGAGATTAGTAATCTCTTTGATCATTTTTATTTTCCTTATAGTAATGGACTTATTGTATTAGAAAATTCAAATTTTGAAAGGAGTATCAATAAATATGAGTAAGAAAAAAGATACGTGCCTATCAACTTAAGGATAGCAATTAAATGGGTTTTTGTTTAAATAAACTAAACAAAGGGGTGTTCTTTATGTGTACTAGTTTGACATTACAGACAAAAAACGGTCAACATCTTTTTGCAAGAACGATGGATTTTACATTAGATTTCAATCAAGAAGTAATAATAGTTCCTCGAAGTTATCGATGGAACAATATAACAGGTGAAACCATCGAAACGAAACAAGCAGTTGTCGGGATGGGGATTAACTATCAAGGAAGGGTCATTCTGGCAGATGGAGTAAATGAAGCAGGTATGACTTGTGCAACACTCTATTTCCCAGGTTTCGCCACTTATAATGAAAGTATAGATGACAATAAAACGAATCTGGCTCCATTTGATTTTGTGGCTTGGAGTCTCACGCAGTTCAATTCTATTGAAGAGTTAAGAAAGTCTGTTGATAGTATTTCTTTTTTGGATGTACCATTACCTATTTTAGGACTTACTCCGCCACTACATTGGATTATAGCGGATAAATGGGGAGAATGTATTGTACTAGAGCCGACAACTGAGGGGCTAAAAGTGTATGACAATCCGTTAGGGGTAATGACCAATAGTCCAGAGTTTAACTGGCATCTTCAAAATTTAAGACAATATATTGGTCTTAGATCGCAGCCCTATGAGTCTACACAATGGGGGGATTTATCATTAAGTGCTTTTGGACAAGGTTCAGGTTCAATAGGGCTTCCGGGTGATTTTACCCCACCATCAAGATTTGTTCGGGCAGCATATGGCAAACAAAATATCCAAGGTATAGATAACGAAGAGGAGGGGGTATCGGCAGTTTTTCATATCTTATCAACTTGCGAGCTTCCTAAAGGTGGAGTGATAACGGAAGAAGGAGTATTAGATAATACCATCTATACCAGCGCAATGTGCATGGAATCAGGCACTTATTATTACCATACCTATGAGTGTCGGCAGATTACAGCTGTCAATTTGTTTCATGAAAATTTAGATGCAGATGAGATTACAACTTATCCATTTCAACGAAAACAACAGATTTTTTATGAAAACTAATCGGAATCCTGCAAACCGTTTACAGATGTTAGACTATATCATTTTTGTTGTCTAGTTTACTAAAGTATTACTAAAAAGGAAGGCTGATACCACATGATAGGAATAGAGGGTGAAAAAAGAGGATTTTAAGGCATTATTTAAAGTGAAATAGATAATTTAAAGGAGGAATTTAAATGGATGCAAGGAAAGAACGCAGAAAATACGAGAAGATGTCAAAGAACTATAACCGTATTTATTTCGTTTCTCCTATTAATTTTATTTGTTTGTAGTAGTGTAGTTATCATAGGAGCTACAGGAGGAAAATATGTAGTGTTTTTATTGTTAGTAATTTTACTTAACGCTCGTATTACTAAAGAACCTCAAAAAAGCATGAGCAATATTCAAATAAAGGGCGTATTTAAAATGATACATATCCTGAAAGGAATAAACTAGATGTACATTCAAAATATCCCTATATCATCATCTGTTAACTAGTAAAAGTAACTTTATATAAATAGTTTTTTAGCAATTTAGGAATAGAAACCGTACCTTATTAAAATGTTATTCCCGTTCCTATAATGAATTATCCTTCTAGCATATATATAAGATTTATATCATATATTAGGAGAAAGAATGAAAGTTAGAAGGGAGTCTTATAGAGTGAGTTATTTGGAGGGAAATGACGTTAGTGAATAAAATATGGTAAGTGTGCCTAATCCCTACGTATATCAGACATTACAATCAGTAATGGGTAAACATGTGGTTATTGAAACTGTAAGAGGTAATGTAAGAGGAAAGTTAAAGGATGTGAAACCAGATCATTTGCTCATTGAATATACGGTACCGTATATTGTACGAATTCAACAAATTGTATGGATTATGCCAAAACAATGATCAAATTACATGTAATTTGATTTATAAAAAATTGGTTTAATAGACGTCCAAAGAAAAACACAGGGGTTTATCTCTGTATTTCTTCAAATTTTCTTTTTTGGATATATGCTTGAGCATGGATAATTTCTTTCTGAAGTTCTTTTAATTCTTCCGTAGATCCTGATTCAATCTTCATGTACGTAGTAACTAGACTAATCATCATATCCATCTTTTCTACTATATTTTGAATGACCTGTTCAGATTGCTCTTTTTTAGGGTGCTGTATTGCTATTAAAGCATTTTCTATATAATTGTTCTTTCTTTGCTGGATATCATAAATAAACTGTTTTGTGTTTGAGTTCATTTGCTATTCCTCCATTTTGGATATACTTCTATTCTATCATATTCGAATGGAAAATATTAGATCATCCTAAATGTACACCTGTCCCGCACATCTCCTCAAGTATACAAACTAATCCTTTAATGTAAAGGAAGCTAAGAAAAAATTTTATAAAGAAAAAGCCGATTTCCCTATATATTAAGGGTATCGGCTTTTATTCATATTCTTTTACTTAATTAATTTCTGACATAAAACTTATAATAATAACATTACTTTTACTAGCTAGAAAAGGGTTGATACTGTACATTTTAAAATATCAATTAAGCACTAATATTTTGGTTATGCACTGTTTCACCTTTATGGGAAACATAACTGTGTGCTATCATTCCTAGCATTATTACAAACATGCCATACCAAGATAAAATAGAGGGGAATGAAGAATGTAATAAGATTAGTTCTCCAATAACAGCAAAAAGGACCTCCATAGATTGTGTTGCTTCAACAGTTGCAAGTTTCTGCATATCTCCTTTAACCATATCAGTAGCTTTAAAAAATAAGATAGTTGCAATTACACCAGAGCAAATAGCAACTAAAATAGATTGCATAGTTTGCTCCTTACTAGGTATTCCTGCTGTAAAAAGACCGTACAAGGATAATAAAAACCAAAATGGTAAGCTAGCTAATGTCATTCCAAGGACACGTTGATAAGCATCTAGACGATCTCCACAAACCTCCATCATCTTACGATTCCCGAGTGGGTAAGCAAAAGAAGCTACAATAACAGGGATAATACCTAACATAATATCTTTTACAGCAAGCGATTTTGCTTGTTCCATTTGCATAAGGAAAATACCAAGAAGAATAATTAATGACATACTCATACCCTTCATTGGAATTTTTCCTCTTTTCTTAATAATTCCAATGAAGGGTATGATAAGTTTGGATAAAAAGAGGAGCTAACAAAGATCCTGATATAATAGTAACTTGCCATGTCCCCGCAATAATCCATCCTGGTGCATGTGCAGCGGCAAAACATAATGGAGCATAAAATAGACCAAAACCTACAAAACTCCATAAAAACCATGCACTTAAATCCTCTCTCATAACTTGTAATAATATTTTTAATTTTTTTCGACTCATAACAAGAAGTAAAAGGAATGGCAGCATGAAAATAAACCTTAATGAAGCACTCCATATCCAGCTACCACCTGATAATTCCATTGCTCGATTTAATATAAATGTGAAAGCAAAAAAGAAAGCAGCACATATACCTAAAAAAAGAGGACGCAAATTTCTCACTTTAATCTACCTCATAAGTCATTAATTTCTCAAGGCTTAACCAGTTTTGTTCTACAAGATGCGCTGTTGTTTCTTTATCTTTATTTTTACACGCCTCTATAATTTGCTGATGTTGTTCTACTGACTTTAGACCATTTATCGAAGTGAACTGAGAAATTTCGAGACGTTGAATCTTAGATATACTTCGTTCTAACGCACGAATGATTTCAGGATTTCCTGCCACATCTAAAAAAACATTATGGAATAACTCGTCAGCTTCAATTGATTTTATAATATCTTTTTTCTCAATAGATAATAGTAAAGCCTTATTACTGAACTCTAATTCTTGAATATCCGATTCTTTTAATAATGGTACTGCTAAACGAGCAGCTAACGAATGTAAAACTGCTACCACAGTAAATGCGTGTTTCGCCTCCTCAATATTTAATGGTGCAACACGAGTAACTGAACCAGGAATAGATTCAACAAGTCCTTCATCCTCAAGACGTTTCAACGCCTCTCTAACTGGAGTACGGCTAATTCCAAATTCTTCTGCTAATTCTTTGTCATTTAAGCGTTGCTCCGGTTGCAGCTCTAATGTAACGATTGCTTTTTTCAAAGTTAGATATACTTCATCTCTAAATGACATACGTTTAATGGGTTTAATAATATCTTTTTTCATAAAACCAATATATCGGATATTGGTTTTATGGTCAACCCTAAATTTTCAATAAAATATACTCGATTATCAAATTCTAAAAACGACCATTTAAGGAACCTTCTTAACGTATGAAAAAACCAAGTTCTTTAAAGAAATAAATCCTTAGCGTACGAAACTCGCGTTTTATTGGTGGGACTCTCTAATTAATTCGCTTAATGGATTCGGTCTCGTCTATTTTGGATACTACTTTATGTGAAATGGAGATATTATTTTTATTTAGGATAGATTTCTTTCGAAATATGTATCTAGAGCCGTATATTAATTTAAATGTGATACGATAATTGTATATATGCATTTAGAAGGTAAAAGGGGATGAGTGTTGATGAAAAACCATACAATGGTAAACGGAAAACTCCTTCAGACTAATAAAAAGTGGTCACATCTCCGGCAAAAACAAAAAGATCATATTTCTAATTGGTTACGTAGGGAATACATACAGTTTGTAAGAACGCATCATCGAAAACCTAGAAAAAACGAGCATGATGAGATTCTTCATGAAGTGATGAGTCAAATACAGGAACAAGAAATATGGATTCCAAATGGTGAAGTGAAAAAATATTATGTAAGCAAAATAGGAAAATGGTTTAGAAAAATAGAAGGTGAATGGGAAATACAAATAGATAACAATGAGCGGCAGCAAGTATTAAAAGAAAAGTAGATACAAATAGGGTGCGTATTTCATGTATAACTTACAAGAAGATATGTATGAACAATTGAAAGAGAAAAAAGGGGAAGTAACTGTATTTTTAGGGAATGGTGTTCCAGTACGTGGGCAGATCCTTGCAACAGATAAAATTACCGTCCTAATAATGGTTCATGGTAAGCAACAACTAGTCTACAAGCAAGTAATTTCCAAAATTCTTAAGTAATTCTTTTTCCTTTTTTCGAGAGAAGAGGAAAAAACACAAAAAAATAGAAGATTGAGATCAATCTTCTTTAAAAAAGGAACAGATGACAGATTACTACTCCAACTCTTAATTAATTATAAATAAGCACATATAAATATTCAATCCATTCCGAGTTTTCTCAACATATTTGTCTTTTTTAAAAATTATAATATAAGTAATTCTTTTTATTATTATATATTTGTTCTTTCCTGTTGCAGAATCCTTAAGCTATTAAGGATTCCTTTTCTTGTTTCTAAAATTCAAAAACTACATTGATAAAACACACAGCAAAGCTATGCATACATTTTCTTTAGACAATTAGCTAAATATCATCTAAGCTGTAATTTTATGAAAATATAATAGCTGATTTCAAACGAAATTGGAAATAAACGTAAGTCTATGGCCTGTTTTTATACGTATCTCGGCTATACCCCATCGCTATCAGGTTAAGAAATACATTCTTCCCCAAAACGAAAAAATAAGTTGCCCTCTATCAGAAATACACAAAATTTTCATCCTGGGGGTTTTATAAAATTATTAAGTTGATGGTCATGGGGTAGCACCACACATCCATCAACTTAAGGTATATTTTTAAACAAAATGCGGTCTTTCCATATAGTTTTTTATTATCTTTTGTAGATTTTATAAAAGCGGGCATATCAAATAAACCCTGACG
>NZ_JAKUFX010000038.1:0-43868 GCF_022663635.1 Bacillus cereus group sp. BfR-BA-01356
CGTTCATCCTGAGCCAGGATCAAACTCTCCAATAAAGTTAGTTTGTCTAGCATCTAAAATAAAAATTGACGTTTCACGTTGTTTGTTTCGTTCAGTTTTCAAAGAACTACTCGGCCGCTCATTTGCGACTTCCTTATGTTAACATCTTCATTTTTCAATGTCAACTAAGTTTTTTAATTTCTTTTTTGTCGTTTTCTGCGTTTCCGCATCAGCGACGGTTATTAATATATCATGCAGTATATACAGGGTCAATACTTTTTATAAAAAAATTTCACATCCCGTTAAAAACTTAAAATCCGCTGTAAAAATCATTATAGCGTCCATTCATTCTTGGCTCCCCTCCTATTCATTTCATATCTTATCTCTTTATCAATTTACACGAGAGTGAAAATTCTAAATTTTATGTTATATTATTAGTATAGGAGCGTGGTGAGAATGAGCATTAAGTATTCAAACAAAATCAATAAAATCCGGACCTTTGCATTAAGTTTAGTATTTATCGGCCTCTTCATTGCATACTTAGGCGTCTTTTTCCGCGAAAACATTATTATTATGACAACGTTTATGATGGTTGGCTTTTTAGCTGTTATCGCTAGCACTGTCGTTTACTTTTGGATTGGTATGTTATCTACTAAGACTATCCAAATTATTTGCCCAAGCTGTGATAAGCCAACCAAAATGCTGGGCCGTGTCGATGCATGTATGCACTGCAATCAACCTTTAACACTAGATCGAGATCTAGAAGGAAAAGAATTTGATGAAAAGTATAATAAGAAGAGTTATAAATCATAAGTATCAAGGGAAATACGAATTTGCAACACTACAAACGTTTCAACTCATTAAAAAGTTGATTTCTTAAAAAATCAACTTTTTAATTATTTTATTAAATTTATTACACCTATTTTTTCGAAATAACAGCAAACATCCCTGTCATATTAGGCGAATAATCTTTAAAATCATATTTTTCGTAGAATGATGTTTTACCTTGCGACGCAAACAAACCAATGAATGCTTTATCTGGAGCATTCCCATTTAAGTATTCTACTAAAGTATTCATTATTTTCTTTCCAATGCCATTCTTTTGATACTCTGGATGAACCACTATATCTTGAATATAGAAATAGATAGCCCCATCACCAACAATTCTCCCCATGCCGATGATTTGATTATTATCCTTGACTGTTATACAGTAAATCGAATTTTGAAGTGATATTTCCGCCACCTCAAAGTTCATATAGTTAGTCCATCCCACAGAATCACATAAATATTTATATTCTTCCAATGTTGGAATGTTATTTTTAATCTCATATTTCTTCAAAATGTCCCCTCCAAGAATTCATTTCCACCAATACAAAGTAAATTCGACAAACTTTTATCTACCCCTTCTTACTAACTTAGCACTGTAAATCCCGATTAACCTCACGCTAATCCTTATATAATAAAGAAAGAGGCTGACGTATAGCCGTCAGCCTCTTTCTTTATTATATATTACGCCTTATGACACTCTGGACAAACGCCATAAATTTCTAAGCGATGACTATTGATAACGAAGCCTGTCGTTTTCGCAGCTTCCTCTTCCAGCTTTTCCAAGCCTCCATAAGGAAAATCAACAATCTTACCACATTTTTCGCAAATCACATGATAATGTTGACTTGTAACATAATCAAATCTACTTGAAGCGTCTCCATAAGTTAATTCCTTTACAAGTCCAACCTCTTTAAACACACGTAAGTTATTATAGACAGTTGCAACACTCATATTTGGAAACTTACCTTCTAATGCTTTATAAATATCATCCGCTGTTGGGTGCGTCATTGATTCCACAAGGTACTCTAAAATAGCATGACGCTGTGGAGTAATGCGTACACCCGTATTTTTCAGCATTTCTAGCGCTTCTTTTAATTCTTCTTTGACCACCGTCATGCACCCCGATTCTATACGGATTATTATTTTATAATTCTTATAAAGAGTGTACTCCTTTTCTTATAAATCGTCAATATTTCTACTATAAGTATGTAGTTTATTTTTATATTCAGGACTTGTTTTTATGTATCTTTCCCTTTTTTCTTCATATATTCCATAGAAAAAAGTGCGACATAATCGCACTTGGAATACTATCATCTGAGGAGGTATGCCCTACACTTCCACTTTATGTAAGGCAGTAAAATATGTATAGACACTTGCCTTGTTTCTGCATATTTTATCTCCAATGTAGATTTATTTTATATAAGAAAGAACATCCTCAATATGTCCTTTCACTTTCACTTTACGCCACTCTTTTACAAGTTCACCGTCTTTATTAATAAGGAATGTAGAACGCTCGATTCCCATATACTCTTTCCCAAAGTTCTTTTTTAACTTCCAAACATCGTATAACTCTGCTACTTTATGATCTTCATCTACTAAAAGTGTAAATGGCAATTCATGTTTCTCAATGAATTTCAAATGTCTATTCGCTGAATCAGGACTTACTCCAAGAATAACCGTATCCTTCTCTTGAAATACTCCATACGCATCACGAAAATCACATGCTTCAGTTGTACACCCTGGCGTCATATCTTTCGGATAAAAATAGAGAACTACATTTTTACCGCGGAAATCAGCTAGGCGAACTTCTTCTCCGTTACTTCCCTCTAATGTGAATTCTGGTGCCATTTCTCCTACTGTAATCATAGTTATCACTCCTACTCTTTTCCTTTACTATAACAAATGCTTCCTTATTTTTCATTGTCTATTACAGACCTCATCACAAAAGCAAAAGGGAGTGTATATCCAATTAGCGCTTCTGCGATTGCAATCCATCGCCCAATTCCAATCGGAGATATGTCACCATATCCAACAGACAATAAAGTAACTGCGCTAAAATATAAACAAACTTCGACGAGTTGAAAAGAATGAGCGTTCAAACTTTCTCCGTCCTCTTTCAAAACTGCGAAACCCATTTCCTCTAATACAACGTAACTTAATCCAAATGCGATTAGTACTGTTGTATAGATTAAAAATAATGTGGCCAAATTATAGAGCGAAAAAAAACGCGTTGAATCCGAATAGGAACTCCATAATAATTGGACACTTTTCAAAATAGCGATTGCTGCAATTAATAGAATAAATCCCCATAACATGTCCTCCACCTCATTTTATATGTATGAGGTGGAGAACTGATTTATCCCTTAGAAACGAACAAGCTTCTATAATTAATTACCCGCGCCACGATACCTTTTTACCCCTTGGTTCCAGAGGGTGATTGCAATCGTAAAACAGATAACACCAACAATTGGCGTCGCAAATGCATAACTATTCCATTCTGTTTTTCTTAAAAAGTATGCCGCTGGATATACTCCAACAAACGCAAACGGTAAAACAAACGTTAAAATGAAACGAATTACACGATTATAAATATTAACAGGATAGCGCCCGTAATTACCTATGTTATACATAAGAGGCATAATTGAACTTTTCGCATCCGACCAAAAACCAAGGCTCGCCAGCGTAACAAATATACCTCCATATACAAGTGCTCCTCCTCCTACCATCAATATAAATAAGAAGAAATCATACCAGTAAAAAGATAATTGTAACTCCACAGCTGCATATCCCATTACAACAATCCCTGTAATAGCTCCAATTAAAGATTCAAGTTCCATTCTTTCTAATATAATTTGAAATAGGCTATGGATCGGCCGCGTTAATACACGATCCATCTCCCCTTTAATAATGTATCGATCATTAAAATCCCATATATTAAAGAAAGCTGAAAAGATGGCAAATGGTACTAAAAAGAAACCATAAATAAAGATTACTTCTTCTCGACTCCATCCCTTCAATGCTTGTGTATGCCCAAATACAACGAGAATAAATATTAAATTAACTGCTTGAAGCGATAAATCAGAAAGTAAACCAACGATAAAATCGCCTCGATACTCCAATTTTGTTTTTATATATTGACTTGCATATTGTAAAAATAAGTTTATATATAGCATCTCATCACCCCCCTTGTACAATTAGACGTTTTCTCGCCGTTCTCCACATGAGTACAATTGGAATAATAAGTACAATCGCCCAAATCACTTGAAATACTAAAGCCTCATACAACTTACTCCCCTGTATACCTTCAGAAAAAATCATACTTGGAATATAACTAATAGCCTGAAACGGTAAAAACATCATTGCTTTTTGGGCCCATAGCGGATAAAAACTAATTGGTAATAATAGACCTGAAAATAAATCAATAACAACGCGTTTTGCATACATAATCCCACTATTATTAAATAGGAAAAACGTAAGCATTCCCGTCATTAAATTAATTTGTGTATTAATAATAAAACTAAATATTAAAGATAAGAAGAAATATAACCACGTTTGAAAATTTGTTTTAATTTGCAACGAAAATAATAACGTAACGATAACCATGCCTGGAATGGAAAAGAAGGCAAAACGAAATATTCCCTCGCCAAGACCTTGCATAACTTTCATTCCCAAATAGTTATACGGACGAATTAATTCTACAGCCACACGTCCTTCTTGAATCTCCATCGCAATTTCCCTATCTATATTATTAAAATAGAAGGCACGTGCCATCCACGCGATTGCGATATACGTGGTCATTTGCGAAATAGATAAACTTTCAATATTCTCTTTTCCGCTATAAATTGCTTGCCATAAAAAATAGTAAGCACCGATATTAATCGTATAAATTAAAATCCCGCTATAGTAATTTGTACGATACGCAAGCATCATTAAAAAGCGAATTCGAATCATTTCAATATACTTACCCATGCGTAATACCTTCTTCATAAATGTTACGAATAATTTCCTCTGTAGACACTTCGTTAATTTTTAAATCTTTAATTTGAAAGGCTTGTACTACTTTAGAAATAAGCATTGAAATAATAACTTCTTCATTCGGAATTTTTGCAACCCATGCATTTTCCTCTTTTGCTTTCGACCAAACGACATGATTATCTGGCATAACCATTGATAAAGCCTGATAGGAAACTGGTGCAACAAACTGAAAGTGAATTTCCTTCTCCGCTCCCCACTGCGTACGAAGATTATTTAAAGAACCGTCATACATAATATTTCCTTCATCCAGCATGATAACGCGCTCACATAAAGCTTCAATATCAGTAATATCGTGTGTTGTTAATAAAATTGTTGTTTTATAACGTTCATTCATTTCTTTTAAAAATTCACGTATTTTCAATTTCACAAGTACATCTAACCCAATTGTTGGCTCATCTAAAAATAATAACGGTGGATTATGAATTAAGGCTGCCGCTAATTCACAACGCATCCTTTGACCAAGAGATAATTTTCGAACTGGTTTATCTAATAAGGGCCCTATATCTAACGTTTCAATTACGTGTTCCATATGCTCCTTATACTGAGCGTCTGATACACCATACACTTTCTTTAATAAACGAAACGATTCTTGTACTGCAATATCCCACCAAAGTTGCGAACGCTGTCCAAAAACAACACCAATTGTTCTTACAAATTCTTCTCTTTGTTTATGTGGGTTCATTCCATTTACTGTGATTTGCCCTGATGTCGGAGTTAAAATCCCCGTAAGCATTTTAATTGTTGTTGATTTACCAGCACCGTTCTCACCGATATAACCAACCATTTCACCTTGCTTCACAGTAAAAGATACATCATTTACTGCTGGTACTATTTTATAATTACGATTTAATAAATCGCGAAATGCACCCTTTAAGCCCGGACGACTTGAATAGGCTGTAAACTCTTTACGTAACCCTTGTACCTCAATTACCGATTTCATAATCGGACCCCCCTCCTAAATGTCACAACGAATAGTTTACCCAACTGCCTTCGCTATCACAAACAATACGTCTTTTCGAAAAACATGTTAGAATAATACATAGATTTTTGTAAGGAGATGAATTGTAGTGAATTTCACAAAGTCAGAAGCATTACATAAAGAAGCTTTAGAGCATATCGTTGGCGGTGTTAACAGTCCTTCTCGTTCTTTTAAAGCAGTTGGCGGCGGCGCTCCTGTTGCTATGGAACGTGGGAAAGGCGCTTATTTCTGGGATGTAGACGGAAATAAATATATCGATTATTTAGCAGCATACGGTCCTATTATTACTGGACATGCTCATCCGCATATAACAAAAGCAATTACAACAGCTGCTGAAAATGGGGTACTTTATGGAACACCAACAGCGCTAGAGGTAAAATTCGCAAAAATGTTAAAAGAAGCAATGCCTGCATTAGATAAAGTCCGTTTCGTAAACTCTGGTACAGAAGCAGTGATGACAACGATTCGTGTTGCTCGTGCTTATACAGGTCGCACAAAAATCATGAAATTTGCTGGTTGTTACCACGGTCATTCTGATTTAGTACTTGTGGCAGCTGGATCTGGCCCTTCTACTTTAGGAACTCCTGACTCAGCTGGCGTACCACAAAGTATCGCACAAGAAGTTATTACCGTTCCATTTAACAATGTAGAAACTTTAAAAGAAGCTTTAGATAAATGGGGTCATGAAGTAGCAGCTATCCTTGTAGAACCGATCGTTGGAAACTTCGGTATTGTAGAGCCTAAACCTGGATTCCTTGAAAAAGTGAATGAACTTGTTCACGAAGCTGGCGCACTAGTAATTTATGATGAAGTTATTACTGCTTTCCGCTTTATGTACGGCGGTGCTCAAGACTTACTTGGTGTTACACCCGACTTAACAGCGCTTGGTAAAGTTATTGGCGGCGGCTTACCAATCGGTGCTTACGGTGGTAAGAAAGAAATTATGGAACAAGTTGCTCCGCTTGGACCTGCATACCAAGCTGGTACAATGGCAGGAAACCCTGCTTCTATGGCATCAGGTATCGCTTGTCTAGAAGTACTTCAACAAGAAGGGCTTTATGAGAAATTAGATGAACTTGGTGCAATGCTTGAAAAAGGAATTTTAGAGCAAGCAGCGAAACATAATATCGACATTACATTAAATCGTCTAAAAGGGGCTTTAACTGTATACTTCACAACTAATACAATTGAAGATTACGATGCCGCACAAGATACAGACGGTGAAATGTTCGGTAAATTCTTCAAGCTTATGCTTCAAGAAGGAGTTAACTTAGCACCTTCTAAATACGAGGCATGGTTCTTAACTACAGAACATACAAAAGAAGATATTGAATATACAATCGAAGCTGTCGGCAGAGCATTTGCTGCCCTAGCAGACAATAAATAATCCCTTCATTAAAAGGAAAAAAGAAAGCTCACCTTTCTTTTTTCCTTTTTTCTATTTCATAAATCACGCATTAATAGTATAATTATTCATAATTATCTGTTTTATATTCTTTTACAGCATTACTATCTCTGTGTACAAGGTGATTTGCACCTTAAATAGTAAGATTATTCTAACTTTTACAAGAGGGGGGATTGACGGATGCTCAATAAAAAAAATACATGGACACCGTCTTTATTTCGAGATTATAGAAATGCAGAACATGATGCGTGTGGAATCGTTTCCGTTATGGAGAAACGAAAAATTGCTACAAAAGAAAACATTGACCTTTGCATACAATCACTCGTCAAAATGAATCATAGAGCTGGTTTCATTAATGGCGAGGGCGATGGCATCGGCATTCACATTGATATACCAAAAACGCTTTGGAATGAAAAACTAAAAAGTAGCGGATATAATCCAACGATTGTGGATCATCCCCACTTTATCGTTGGACATTTTTTTCTAAATAAAAAAGAAAACATTACTGCCTTAAAAGATTATATTCGTACGCAATTAAACAACAAAAACTTTGCAATCATTTTCGAAAGTGATGATGCAACAAACTCAGATGCGCTCGGTCCACTTGGTAAACAAGAAGAACCTTTATTTTGGCAAGTTGCCCTTATCGCAGAAAACGAAATTACAAATATTGAGCAAACATTATTTTCTGTCACAATAAAAATAGAGGAAAACGAAGCAATTCATGTTGCTTCATTAAGTCATGATCATGTTGTATATAAAGTTCTAGGTGCTGGTGATACGCTTGTTGCCTACTATAATGATTTACAACATCCGCTTATCGCTTCAACTATGACATTAGGACATAACCGCTACTCTACTAATACATTATCTAATTTTTTTCGTGTACAACCATTTAGCATTCTCGGACATAATGGTGAAATTAACACAATTGCGAAATTACGCGATCAAGCTGAAATGATTGATGTACCACTTACTGCAGGAGGCAGTGACTCTCAAGATTTAAACCGCACCTTAGAAACCCTACTTGTTCAATACGGCTACAGCTTATTTGAAGCAATGGAAATTCTATTCCCACCAATTATTAATGAAATTAAACTTTATGAAACACCTTTACAAGATTTATATACGTATATACGTGAAGCATGGGGACATTTTGCACAAGGACCAGCTGGCATCATTTCCCGTTTTAAAGATGAAGCTGTTTTCAGCGTTGATTCCCTTGGATTACGCCCAGTATGGAAAGTAGAGACAGAGAGCTCTTATATTTTCTCTTCTGAACCTGGAGTTGTATCACCAACTAAATATGTAGCAGAACCAAAACCACTCGCTCCTGGAGAAAAAGTCGGATTAAAATGGAATGAACAAGATGAACTTGTTCTTTATGAATATGACAAATATCAAATCCAAGTATATAACCGTTTTAAAAAGCGAATTGATACTACCAATTACCATTTAAATTTATCTATCCCTGAAACGAAAAAAATCCAAGGGCTATGTGATTCTGTTCAAGTTGAAACGAAACAATACGTCGCTTTCGGATGGGACCGAGAACATATTCAACTTCTTGAACAGATGGCAACAAAAGGCGTTGAGCCAATACGCTCACTTGGGCATGACTCACCACTTGCCGCACTCGATACTGATAGACGAAATATCGCTGACTTTATTAAAGAAAGTGTAGCTGTTGTTACAAACCCTGCAATTGATCGTGACCGTGAAATTGAACACTTCTCTACACGTACTGTACTTGGAGAGCGTCCAAGTTTATTAAGCGGCGCAAAACGGCCATTTGTAGTTGAAATGCTTTCACCAATTATTTTAGAAGGCAGCGTGGCACAACCTATTGCAGAGGAATTACACACAATTACGTACGAACAACTCATAGAGCTATTTAAGACTCATAACTCTATCGCCACAATCTCTGCTACATTCAGCTCGTCAGAAACTCTGCAATGCGCATTAAGCCGCATTAGTTCTGAAGCGATAGCTGCTGTTAACAATGGCGCTTCCCTACTAGTATTAGATGACGCAAAAGCCCATCTAAATGAACGATTGTGGATTGATCCACATTTAGTTACTGCTAAAGTACATCAAGCATTACGTGAAAATAAATTACGCCGCAATTGTTCTCTCGTTATACGTTCTGGTGCTCTTCGCTCCTTACATGACATTGTCACGCTATATGGATTAGGAGCAGATGGTATTAATCCATATTTATTATTCGCGACTGTAAATGATGGAACAAAAACACCAATTACGAATCTATATAATGCACTTAATAAAGGATTAGAAAAAGTCATTTCAACAATTGGAATTCATGAGTTACGTGGTTACGGACGTCTCTATTCATCTATTGGGTTACATGAAGAAATCGCAAATATATTACAGATTACAAATTTCTTCGGTTCAAATGATTTAGCCTTTTCACTTGAATCACTTGTTGAAGATGCAAAAATACGAGCAGAGGATTATAACAATCCTAAAATTAGAATGCGAAAATCATTTCATATATTCCCGCGAATTTGGAAAGCAATCGGCGATGTTGCAAAAGGAAATTCTTATGATGATTACCGTGACAAGTTAAGTGAACTAGAAGAGAATAATCCAATTGCAATCAGACACCTTGTTCAAACGAAACAAACAAAACATGTCGTTCCAACTGAAGAAGTATCTATCGGCATCAAAAATCATAATTTACCATTTATTATTAGTTCTATGTCATTTGGTTCTCAAAACGAAATTGCCTTTCGCGCATATGCAGAAGCAGCCGATCAGCTAAATATGATTAGCTTGAACGGTGAAGGCGGCGAAATTAAAGATATGATTGGAAAATATCCACATACACGTGGACAACAAGTGGCATCTGGGCGATTTGGAGTAAATGCCGAACTACTAAACTCATCAAACTTAATTGAAATCAAAATCGGTCAAGGCGCAAAGCCTGGGGAAGGTGGGCATTTACCTGGTTCAAAAGTGACAGCCAAAATCGCTGAAGCACGTAATGCGACAATCGGCTCAGATTTAATTTCACCTTCTAATAACCATGATATTTATTCAATTGAAGATTTAGCTCAAATGATTACAGAAATTAAAACAGCTAATCAACTTGCCAAAGTAGCCGTGAAAGTCCCTGTTGTTCCTAATATCGGAACAATTGCTGTCGGTATCGCCAAAGCTGGCGCTGATTTTATTAACATTAGCGGATTCGATGGCGGAACAGGCGCTGCACGTATTCACGCATTGCAGCATGTAGGTCTCCCTGTAGAAATTGGTGTTAAAGCCGCTCACAACGCTTTATTAGAAGCAAGCATGAGACATAAAGTAGAGATTTGGGCAGATGGTGGTATTCGAAGTGTAAATGATGCCTTGAAAATCATGCTCCTCGGAGCAAACCGTATTGGATTTGGCACACTATCAATGATTGCAATCGGCTGTACTACTTGCCGTGGGTGCCATCTAGATACTTGCCATGTTGGAATTGCGACACAAATCGAGTCTGAAGCACAAGCAAAAGAACATGGGTTACGCCGCTTCGTCCCACGCGAATTAGAAAGCGCAGTTGCTGGCCTGCTAAATTTATTCACCTCTTTCGGTGTAGAACTAAAACGATTAACAGGACAGCTTGGTTATACAAATTTACAAGCAATTGTTGGGCGTTCTGATTTATTAGAGCAAGTTCGAGGCGAAAATTTATTAAACTTACGTAATTTACTACAAATAATAGAACATCCATCTGTTACAACAACAGAAGGCGTACCGGAAAAACAATTTAAGACAGTTCATTCCGCTGACTCAAAAGAATTGGTAGGCGTTGGTGTAGAGCAACGCGTTATGGGTGGTCTAGAATCATGTTATCGCGTTCGCAGTAAACTATATGAAGCTACTCAACTTGAACCACTTACATTAAAGTATACAAATGGTTCTATTCCCGGAAATGGGTTAGGTGCTTACAATAGTGAAAATTTATTTATACACGTAAATGGCGGCGCACAAGATGGCATTGGTAAAACTTCCTTTGGTGGTGGGATTTATATAACGAAATCAAAAGGAAAAGACGGAGTATATTATAACGGTTCTGTCGGAAAAGGATTTGGATATGGTGCACAAAAAGGGGCACTATACGTGCAAGGGAACGCTGATGCTCGCGCTGGCATTCGCCTTTCTGGGGCAGACATGATAATTGGAGGTAGAATAACAAAACCACTCCGTGAAAAAGAGCAAGGAAATATAGGTGCATACTCCAATATTAAAGGTTTTGCTTTTGAATATATGACAAATGGGCGAGCGCTTGTTTTAGGTGACCCTGGTCCATGGATTTGCGCTGGCATGACTGGCGGTGTTGTTTATTTGCGCCGTGATTCAAACTTAGGCTTAACAGAACAGGCCTTAAAAAGAAGAATCGCAAAAGGCGCAAATGTTACATTACAACCAATTAGTAAAAATGGTTTGAAAGATGTAACTGAATTATTGCTAGACTATATTCGTGTACTAAACGAGCACGAGCAATATGAGGAAGTTGCTTTGTTAACACCATTATTAGATGATATACAGAACAAGTTTTTTGAGATTATCCCGAAAAAAGAACAGGCAGATCCATCTATCTCAACAGAGTAAAATGAGTAATTTTCATTATTAAGAAAAAATTGACGAAGTACGCTTCTCATAGTAATCTATAGTAACAATTTGAGACCTGCTGAAATTCAGCAGGTTTTTTTACTAAAAACTGATGTTTAAAAGGAATTAGGAAAAATTATAAAGTGAAACTTTAATTAGCCTACACCAATCGGACGTTTACCGGCATCCAGCTTCTGAATTTTGAGGCGTGAATCTTACTACTCACAATTAGCGGGATAAAATGAACACTAATTTCTTTTAACGTCACTAAAATATCACTTGCTAACATATTGTAATGAATGTATAGTATCATGTTGTACATTCATTATGACAAGAGAAAGGATCTTATTAAGGGTATGAAACTTGGTGCTCGCATTTTAAAAACGGGTATTGCCATCACGTTAGCTTTATTTGCTTGTATTTTACTTCAATTACCGAGTCCGGTATTTGCGGGAATTTCAGCTATCTTTGCTGTCCAACCGTCTGTATACCGTTCTTATTTAACAGCACTTGAACAAATTCAAGCAAATGTAATTGGTGCGATATTTGCTATCGCATTTGCTACTGCTTTTGGACATAATCCTTTTATTATTGGATTAACATGTATATTAGTAATTGCTCTTACATTACAATTACGATTAGAAAACACAATATCAATTGCTTTAGTAACAGTTATCGCCATTATGGAGTATCAAGGCGAAGATTTCTTTAGTTTTGCCTTACTTCGATTTGCGACGATTATGATTGGTATTATTGCGGCTTCACTTGTAAATTTAGTATTTATGCCGCCAAAATATGAAACAAAACTTTATCATCGTATCGTTGATAATACAGAAGAAATTGTAAAATGGATTCGAATGAATAGCAGGCAGGCTTCTGATTTTACAACGCTAAAAACTGATATTGATCGTATGAAAGAAAAAATGATCAAACTAAACCATTACTATTTGCTGTATAAAGAAGAAAGAAGCTACACGAAAAAAGTAAAGTTCGCAAAAATTCGTAAGCTCGTTTTATTCAGACAAATGTTAGCGACAACAAGCCGTGCTTTAAGTACGTTAAAATCATTACACCGTACTGAAAATGAACTGCGCTATATGCCGGAAGAATTTCAGGAATCTATCCAAAACGAACTTGACTCATTAACGCATTATCATGAACAAGTTTTATTAAAATTTATTGGTAAAGCAAAAAAACAACAATCAGTTGAAATGCTTGATGAAGTTGAAACAGGTAAACAAGAATTAATTGATATCTTTATGGAATATCAAAATAAAGACGATGAAGAAGCATATAAAACATGGTTACATCTCTTCCCTCTTATTTCTTCCATCATTAACTATAGTGAAGAAGTAGAGCATTTAGATTTGCTTGTAGATAGCTTCTACACATACCATAAACCAGAAAAAGAACTCCAAATCGATGATAAAAAAGAAGACGAATAAAAAACAGCTCCTTTTATGCTAAAGGAGCTGTTTCTGTTATATGTTGAAGTTGATATAAATTGTAATAAAATCCTCTTTTTCGCATTAACTCTTCATGAGAACCAGTCTCTTTAATCTCACCGTCTTCAATGTAAATAATCGTATCAACATGCGTAATCGTCGCTAATCGATGTGCAATTATAATCGTTGTCCGGTCAGCAGCTAACGTCTGAAGCGCCTCTTGAATATACCTTTCATTTTCTAAATCTAATGCTGAAGTTGCTTCATCTAATATAAGTACCGAAGGATTCTTTAGAAACACTCGTGCAATTGCCACGCGTTGTCTTTGCCCGCCCGATAGCTTCACACCACGTTCTCCAACGACAGTATTATAACCATCTGGTAAGTCTATAATAAAATCATGAATTTGCGCAGCTTTAGCAGCTGCAATCACCTCTTTCTCTGTAGCCTTCGGATTTCCATATAAAATATTAGCTCCAATTGTATCGCTAAACAATAAATTATCTTGCAGTACAATTCCAATATGACTACGCAAATTTCTCATATTATACTTTCTTACATCTATGCCATCTACATAAACCGTGCCTTCAGAAACATCATAGAAACGCGGGATCAAACTAGCAAGAGATGACTTTCCTCCCCCACTCGCTCCTACAAGCGCTACTTTCTCTCCAGGTTGCATAGTTAATGACAAGTTGTGTAATATCTCTTTTTCATCTGCATTATAACGAAAAGAAACATTGTCAAATACAATTTCTCCATTTAATTTTTTCGTTTGTACCGCATTTGGTACATTAACAATATCGTATTTTTCATCTAACAGTTCAAACACACGGTCCATCGATGCAAAAGATTGTGTTAATGTTGTAGATGAATTAACAAGGCGGCGAAGCGGACTATATAAACTATCCATATATCCAACAAAAGCTACCATCGTTCCTAGCGTTAACTGCCCTTGAATTACTTCATATGCTGCAAAACCAATCACAAGTAACGGACCTAAATCGGTTAACGTGTTTACTGCCGAAAATGTTCTTGCCGTCCAACTTGTATGGGTTAATGCTTTCGTTAAAAATTCATTATTTCTTTTTTCAAACTGCTTCCCCTCATACTCTTCTAACGCAAAGCTACGTGTCACTTGCATTCCTTGAATACGTTCATGCAAATACCCTTGCATCGTCGCTAACGCTTGTGAACGCTCTTTCGTCAATTTCCGAAGACGTCCGAAAAAATATTTCACTGCAATTACATAAATAGGTAAAATCAATAACGCAACAAATGTTAATTTTATATTCATAGAAAACATAACAATGATAGCAATAGCAATTGTTGCAGTATCTAACCAGACGTTCATCAAACCAGTAATTACAAAATCTTTCGTTTGTTCTACATCATGGATGACACGCGAAATAATCTCCCCTGTTTTTGTATTGGAGTAATAACGTAAACTTAACTTTTGTAAGTGACCGAAAATATGCTTCCGCAAATCATACAGTATTGTATTTGCGATACGTTGGGCGAAATATTGACGATAATATTCAATCGGTGGTCTTAATACCGCAAAAATAAAGAAAGCAATTCCAATCGCTGTTATTAATTGAGATGTTTTATCTTGAAGTGAGCCAGCGCCTTGAATTACATCATCGATAATATACTTTAATAACCACGGCATAATAAGTGGGATACCGAACTTAACTAGTCCAATAATAATTGTAATAGCAATAAGCCATCGATATGGTTTAACAAATTGTAAATATCTTTTTATGCCTTGCACATAATCCCCCCTCTAATAGGACAAACCTGCCGGGAAGCCCCCTGCAGGTTTGTTTTAATTTCTGTACATTAAATATCGTTCATACCACATATCTACGAAATCTGGTGCAAATGGACCTTTTCTTTGATGAATCCACTGTGTTAAATGTGCTACATTTCGTTTTAAAATTGTATCAATAACAGGTGGATACTGCATAATTTCACTATGTTTTTCATACTCATCTTCATCTAGAAGCGTATATGTCATATCTGGATATACTTTAATATCTAAATCATAATCAATATACTTTAATGCTTCAGGATCATACGCAAAAGGTGAGCTTAAATTACAATAATAATATACGCCATCTTCCCTAAGCATCCCAATCACATTAAACCAATAGTTGGCATGAAAATAACAAATTGCTGGTTCACGAGTAATCCATGTTCGGCCATCCGATTCTGTAACTACTGTACGATCATTCGCTCCGATTACAAGACTCTGTGTCCCTTTTAAAATTGTTGTTTCTTCCCACATTCTATGAATGGAGCCATTATGTTTATAACTATGTATTTGTACTTTTTCTCCTTCTTTGGGAAATCCCATATATGCTCCCTTCTTTCAACTGCAAATGCCCTTTGAACGGCATTCACTTTTTTTCTATTATAACTTTTTTGTCGAAATTTTAAAACTAAAGGGATAAGACTCTATTTTTCAAACTGAATATGCAGGAGGTTTATCGTTGAATACTATGCCCCACCGCTTCTTAGGAGATAAAAGGATTGTACTGTATTATTTATAAGCGAGGACATATAATAGAAAAAGCCCTTCTCTATTTCCATACAAAGAAGGACTTTTCACCTAAAGATAACAATATATCTTATCCTAAATTTGAAATCATTTTTTCAGTTGCAAAAGATTGAATTACACTATTCGTTTGTTCTTCAAATTTCTCATGTAACATCTTCAACGCTACTTCTGTTCTATATATTTCCTGGCGGATAAAATGCAGTTCTTTTTTATCGCACGTATCTTTTTCATTCATTTCAATTTGTTGATACTTCTCTAGATGTGCTTGTAACTTTAACAATTCATCCATCGTTTCTAATTGCTCCCCTACCAACTTATCAAAATCGTTCATTACTTACCCCCTTTTGGACTTATTCATCAGTTATTATTCCTAATTACATAATTCTAATTGTTAACTTCCTTCTCCTTTGACTACATTTGTTGACTTATTAGAAGTTATGTCGTTCGCTTTCTTTTCATTACAACGATCCACGCAAAAAGAAAACACTTCTCCCGAATTAGAGAAGTGTTTTTCTTTCATTACTGATTTGAGCTAGAAGATTGTGATTGTTTTGCAGCTGACTTAGCATTTTGTTTTTTCACAGAATGCACGTCTGTTTCAGTTGCAAATTCTGTACCATAACTAGCGTTTGCACTTTGTGCACCAGAAGCTTGTGCTTTCTTTGCTTCTGATTGTGCGTTTGCTTGTTTTACAGCTTGTACATCTGTTTCAGTTGAAAACTCTGTACCATAACTAGCATTTGTACTTTGAATGCTAGCACCAGAAGTTGCTTTGTTATAACCTTGTTGTTTTTTACTCATCTTTCTCACCTCCACAATCAATAATGTAACCAATTCACTTAGAAGCTATCCGTAATTTTCTTTTGAATAATTTCCGCATATATCTTTTGTTACTTATTCAAACTATAAGAAATGGAGGTGGAAATATGTATATAGGACGCGATATGACTGAACTAACGATGATTTCAAAAAATGAATGGAAAGAAGATGAATTAGCTTATTTTCATCACTCACTACAACAGGTTCTGCCTTATTTAAATGTAGAAGGGCAAAGTATTTACAAAGAAATTGTAGTAGAAATCGAATCAAGAGGCGGCTTACAAGAAGGTGAAGCTAGTTGGACTCATGGGACAAAAATTTCTTACGATTAAAAAAGTGTTCCCTAGATTGGGAACACTTTTTTATTTATTGCATTGTAATTTTCTCCACACAATTTTCATAAATAGTACGGTGTGATTTTGAGAAAGGTAATTGCTCAAATACCTCTTTCGATACAAATTTTAATGTATCTGTATCAACAATATTACCGGTTACTTTTCCGTAAAATACAAATATATCCCAAGTACGATGTGTAAACGTATGTTGTACATTCATTGCGTATTCATCAATAGAAACCTCGAGCTCAAATTTTTCTTTCATATAATCTATAAGCTGTTCCTTCTGATTTCGAATACCTTCTCCAAGTTCAGCATTAGGAAACTCCCACATGTTAGCTAACAAACCTGTACTTGGACGTTTATTAATAACGTAACGACCGTCTTCAGTTTGAAGTACGCCTGCAACAATAGGTACCATTTTAGGAGCTTTCGCTTTACTTTTTACTGGTAATTCTTTTTGAACACCTTCAGCATATCCTCTGCAATGCTCACGCACAGGACAAAGTAAGCACGATGGATTTTTAGGAATACAAATCAATGCACCTAATTCCATCAATCCTTGATTAAAATAAGATGGGTTTTCTACTGAAATAATTTCACGCACAATCTCTTCAAAAACTTTTCGAGTCTTTGGTTTTGCAATATCATCCCATACTGATAAAATACGAGATAATACACGCATAACATTTCCATCAACTGCCGGCTCTGGTATACCATATGCGATACTTAAAATAGCACCTTTTGTATATGGTCCTACTCCTTTTAACTTTTCAATTTTCTTTACATCACTTGGTACAACCCCGCCGTATACTTCTTTTACCTCTTTTACTGCCGCATGTAAATTACGTGCTCTAGAATAATATCCTAAACCTTCCCATGCTTTTAATACTTCTTCATCATCAGCGTTCGCTAACGCTTCAAGTGTAGGAAACTTCCCCATAAAATTTGCGTAATATGGTTTTACAGCTTCTACTCTTGTTTGCTGCAACATAATTTCAGAAACCCAAACGCGGTATGGATCTTTATTCTTTCTCCACGGTAAATCGCGCTGTTCTTCTTCAAACCAACCAATTAAATCATTTTGAAACTGCTCTATATTAAAATTGTTTAGTATTTCAAGTGTCAAACTTGATCCCCCTCATTTTTTTGCATATAAGTACTATTATAAAGATTTTAGGAAAAAATTTAAGTAAGATGACATAGGAAATAGAAGGCAAAGGACTTGAGGTATCGAATAAAAAGAGTTACATTAATAAAAAACGGAGGTGGATTTCTATGGACACAGCCACTCACCTTGTTATGGGTATCACTTTAGGTAGCTTAGCAACATTAGATCCAGCCATAGCACAAAGTGATATTGGCCCCCAAGCTGTTATGCTTGCTACAATTGCTGGTTCCAACATTCCTGACATTGACACAGTTTTAAAATTGCGTAATAACGCTAAATATATAAGAAATCATCGTGGGATTACTCATTCTATTCCTGCGGTAATTCTTTGGTCATTCCTTATAAGTGGCATCTCTTTCGCCTTCTTTTCAGAAGCTCCATATCTTCATCTACTACTTTGGTCATTTATTGCCGTCTTTCTTCACGTCTTTGTAGATATTTTCAACGCCTATGGTACACAAGCATTACGACCTTTCACAAAAAAATGGGTCGCACTTGGCATAATTAATACATTCGATACCGTAATTTTCTTTATCCATATACTTGCAATTGCTTGCATGCTCGTCGGTTCTCATAAGGGATATACAGCTTTAGCGGCATATATATTAATGATTGTTTACTATATCGGACGGATTATGATGCACAGAAATATAAGAAGCGTTGTACACAAACGTTTCAAAAATGTCGAAAAGATTATCATTTCTCCTTCTTACCGATTTTATCATTACCATTTAGCAGTCGTTACGGCTGATTATTACTACGTTGCGAGATGGCACCGTGGTAACATCATGATATATGATAAGTTCGATCGGATACCGTTCCCAGACAATAATATTATGCGAGCAGCTAAACAAGATGAAAACATCTCAGCCTTCCTATCTTTCTCTCCTGTATATCGCTGGGATATTTTTGATCATGACCATTATTATGAAGTACGATTCATTGATTTACGATATCGAAGTAAAGATTATTATCCATTTGTTGCAATCGTTCAGCTCGACCACAATTTAAATATTATTAGTTCCTATACAGGATGGATCTTTAGTGAAGAAAAGCTTCGAAAAAAACTGGAATTACTTCCACATTAAAAAAAGCGACTTAAGTCGCTTTTTTTAATGTTTCAAATGATCTTCTTGATTAATTAAATGACTATACTTCGGATTATTTGTCCGCATTTCATGAAGGCGTACACCATGATTATTAATCCATGATCGTACCACTTGTTCCGTCATTTCATCGCCTTGATAACGACCTGATTTTGCATAAGTTGTTTGAAAATCTTCCCATAGTAACTCAACCCACGCACGAGCTTGTGCGTAAGAAAGCTTGTCATTCTTGTCTAATAATTCTTTCGTTAATGTTTCATAAATATCATTCATATTATAATCTCCTTTTACCTATTTATCCCTTCATTTCTAAAGGATAGTTTCTTCAATTTTGCACATTCTATAATTGATACTTCTTAAAGAGGTATCAACCGATAATGAGGAGGGCGTTCGCAATGGGTAAACAAGCCGAATTTTGGTCTGAGTCAAAAAACAACAGCAAAATCGACGGTCAACCGAAAGCGAAATCACGCTTCGCTTCGAAACGACCTAACGGCACAATTAACACGCACCCACAAGAACGTATGCGTGCTGCAAATCAGCAGGAAGAATAGTACAAATTAAATTAACTTCCTACACGAGGTGATAAAGATGAGCTACCGTGATCGCTTAGATAGTCGTTCTGAATTATTTAACCATACGTGGACTCGTCCAAAACATGCGAAAGCACAAGTTAACGGGCAGACGCAACAAACCCAGTCTCTCATTATATTGGCAAATGAATGTAAAAAACGCCAATTTTAGAATCTCCTATCTCCTTTAACGCCTACCAAAGATGAAAACCAGAGAGATATATGCTCTCTGGTTTTTATTTTTCTTGCAATAAGGAAATTGGTATGCCAATCTCTTCATTATCATTTTGCTTATATCCCCAAGCAAATACCCCATTGAAATACGTAATTTTAAATAATACACCAGGTTCTTCTACTAATTCATATGTTTCACCAATACGGAATTTGTTTACATCCGTCATATAAGCACGAGCCATTGCCATTTTTCTCATTAATACATCAAATTCATTGACAATCCCAAGCTGCTCAGCTTTTACTGCTTGCTCCTTCAAAGCGCCAATTTCTTCCCTTAGCTCATGCGGTGTCATTTCACTGTAGCGTTTTGGCATATTCATCTTATTCTCCTCATTCCTCTTCGCGTTTCATTTGCAAAAATATCTCGATTTCATCAATAGAGAATCCTTTTCGATATAACGCTTGTTTCATCTTGTTTTCAAATGTCCATCCATCATGCTTCTTATATTTCTCATAATATTTATTCCCATGATAGTGTAACGCTTCTTGTTGCTTTTCGTCATCTTTTTCGTCTTTCAATTCTTCCAAACAAATTTGAATTACTTCTCTAGAATATCCTTTTCGAACAAGCATCTCATCTAACTTTAGTTTCATTTGTAAAAAAGAATGTTTTTGATAAGATTTTTTCTTCTTCTCTATGAGAAACAAGGCATTCTCAATTTGCTTTTCCTTCGGATATTCTTGTAAACTATGTGTAATAATTAAATCCTGAACACCTTTATTTAATAACTCTCTTTTAATAACAGTTGGACCTTTTCGATTCACATTACTTTGCGTTCGCGTATATAAAACAGCATACTCTTTATCATTAATATATCGGTCATGTAATAATTTCGAAACGACTTCAGAGATGATGGCCTGTCCCACTTCTTTTTTTCGTAAAAAATCTTCTATTTCTTGTTTTGTTCTCATTTGATAGGATAAATAGGAGATTGCTTGTAAATATGCTTTTTGTACTTCTTCATTGTACAAAATATTTCCTAACTCGATTTCATCAATTTCTAAGCCTTTTTGTAATCCATGTTTTATTAAGATTACTTGATCCACACTAAATCCGTACTCTTCGCCTTGACCTTTATCAATATAAATATTAAATCGTTCTTTCGATCGTTTTTGTACTTCTATTTTTGTAATGACAGCCATACTCTCACCTCTCTATTATTTTAACATAGTCGAGGAACATTTTTTCTTTTCAAGAATATATATAATGAGGAGGAAATACTTGTGAAAATCGCAATTTCTGGTGGTACAGGCTTTATCGGTAAATCCCTTTCTACTTTTTTTATTCAAAAAGGATATACTGTTTACATTCTCACACGAAAAAAAACTACTGAAACTTCCGATCCTAACCTTCAGTATGTTCAATGGACACCAGATTTACAAACCTTCCCCCTCTCTTCTATTGATATAGTTATTAATCTAGCCGGAGAGTCTATTAATAGTAGATGGACAAAGCAACAAAAGAAAGTCATTTTAAACAGTAGAATTCAAACAACAAAAGGAATCATTAAACAATTGCAGACACTCCATACAAAACCACACACATTTATTAACGCAAGTGCTATTGGATACTATGGAACGTCTGAAATAGAGTCTTTTACAGAACAGCATGAGACTCCTGGAAATGACTTTTTAGCAAATACAGTATATTCATGGGAACAAGAAGCATCTAAAGCACGTTCTCTCGGAATACGAACAATCTACGCAAGATTTGGAGTTGTATTAGGTGCAAATGGAGGAGCTCTTCCCAAAATGCTACTTCCCTATCAATTCTATATCGGCGGCACCATTGGTTCTGGGAAGCAATGGTTATCATGGATTCATATAGACGATGTCGTTCGTATGATGGATTTCATCATACACAAAAAAGAAATTGATGGTCCTCTTAATATGACAGCACCAACACCCATAAGAATGAAGGAATTTGGAGAAAACATTGCAACTATAATGAAAAAACCTCATTGGTTGCCTGTACCTTCATTTATCATTCAAACTTTACTGGGTGAAATGAGCATACTTGTACTAGAAGGGCAACGTGTATTACCCATTAAGGCAATTGAACATGGATACCAATACACATTTCCGGCAATAGACCATGCATTACAAAATATACTTTCGCATACAATGTAGTACTTCTAAAACACAATTTTACATGGGCTCTTTCAAAACTTTCATTTTCTAGGATCCTAAGCATTACCATACAAATAACCTTTCAGTTACTTTCCCTTAACTTCCATTAGCATTATAAAGTAACAGAAATGAGGTACCTATGAAAATATTGCTCAAACAAGCCATTGTATACCCTATTACATCTCAAAAGTTTCAAGGAGATGTACTCGTTACAGGAGAGCGAATTACCGAGGTCAAACCTTTTATTCAACCTACTCAAGATATGACCGTTATAGATGCACGAGCACTCCATCTCTTACCTGGCTTTATTGATGTCCATACTCACCTTGGTCTCTATGATGAAGGTACTGGTTGGGCTGGAAATGATGCCAATGAAACATCTGAAGTTTCAACACCACATATTCGTTCTTTAGATGGAATCCATCCTTTCGATATTGCCTTTCAAGACGCTGTACAAAACGGAATTACAACCGTTCACGTTATGCCTGGCAGTCAAAATATTATCGGGGGTACTACTTGTGTAATAAAAACAGCTGGAACTTGTATTGATCATATGATTATTCAAGAACCTGCTGGTTTAAAGATTGCCTTTGGAGAAAATCCTAAAAAAGTCCATAGTAATGGAACAAAAGAATCCATTACACGTATGGGGATTATGGGGTTACTTCGGGAATCATTCTATGAAGCACAACACTACGGGCACGAAGCTGATTTTAGAATGCTTCCTATTTTAAAAGCATTACGTCGTGAAATACCCGTACGTATCCACGCTCACCGAGCAGATGATATTAGTTCTGCGCTACGCTTTGCAACGGAATTCAACCTCGATCTACGTATTGAACATTGTACAGAAGGACACTTTCTTGTTGAAGAGCTTTCGAAACACAATTTGAAGGTTTCAGTTGGTCCCACTCTGACACGTCGTTCTAAAATCGAACTAAAAAACAAGACATGGGATACTTACCATATATTATCTAAAAATGGTGTGGAAGTTTCTATAACAACAGATCATCCTTATACACCCATTCAATATTTAAATATTTGTGCCGCTGTTGCAGTAAGAGAAGGGTTAGACGAGAAAACAGCACTAGAAGGAATCACCATATTCCCAGCGCGAAATTTGCGTTTAGAGGATAGAATTGGAAGCATTGAGGTTGGAAAAGACGCCGATCTCGTGTTATGGACTCATCATCCTTTCCATTATTTAGCCAAGCCTGTACTAACTATGATTGATGGAAAAATAATTTACAAAAAAAATAAAAAAAACTAGTTTATTTTTTTGACTAGATAAAGTATTATACGATTATAAACTGAATGAAACCATAATCAATTTGTGTCGTGATTATCATTTTCAAATTGATGAATGGGGAAGGCAAATGGTGCGCCACCAGCGTTAGAAACTGGTTCTAGTGGGTTCGATTCCCACCCCGAAATTTTTTAAAGATTGATATAAAAATTTCGAGGGTGGGGTGTTTTTTCGTCATGCTACCCTCGTGTGAGGAGGAGTTAGTATGTTGAAAAAACGCGACTTACACGACAGCCACGTTCTATACGAGTTAATGGTGGATCCAGCTGTCTTCCCTTTTGTGCGTCAAAAGGCTTATTCTTATGAAGAATATTTATTCTTAACAAAACAAACGATTGAAGCTGAAGAACGTGGTGAATTAATTTCACGCACAATTTTAGATGAATGGGGTAACCCTATCGGAACAATTACTTTATTTGATGTGCAAGAAAAAGCTGGATTTCTCGGGACATGGCTTGGCAAACCATATCATGGAAAAGGCTATAACAAATTAGCAAAAGATTCATTTTTTAGTGAACTTTTCTATGAATTAGATATTGAAACAATTTTCATGCGTATTCGTAAAATAAATATTCGTTCTATTAAAGCTGCAGAAAAACTGCAATATGTGAATCTAGCAAACGAAACAAGAAAAGCCGTATATGATGAAATTAACGCAAACGAAGAAGTGTATAACTTATATGAAATTCCAAAAGATCAATACACACTTGCTACAATGCGAGATACAACCTTCCAAGATGCTCATCAATTAAAAGAAGCGTAATCTAAATTTTCTGAAATGATAATCAATCGTTAACATTTTCCATATGCGTATATCCCCTCATGTCTTTGGAAACGATAAATAGTAACTTTAAGACACGAGGTGATTTGTAATGGATAAAAAGAAACGTGATAAAGCAAAAAACACATTATCTAGTACACAAGAAGTTCTCTATCAACGCGAATTTCAAAAAGCAGATCGTGCAGCAGGATATCGCTCGAAAAGCATTTAAAGTGAAAATGAATAATTAGAAGTTTCCCCCCTAATTATTCATTTTCATTACATAATTTTCTCGACTGATAGAAGTAAGCAAAAAAGCCCCTTATACATAAGGGACTTTTTTTGCTGTGGACAACTTTATCCACAAAACCAACAGAATTGTTAGTAATTTTCAAAAACATTTAATATTTTTCTATATTAAAGCATATATCAGCTGTTTTAATTGTGGATATTTTTCTAAAAATTGTGGACAATGTGGATATAGTTGTTAATATTCCGACTTTACTGTTTAATGAAAGCGTAATCCTTTTGTGGATAACTGGCTGAATTTTCTTTGAAAATAATAAAGAACCCTCTTTACATATACAAAGAGGGTTTCATATTAAGTAAAAGATTGTGCAAGAGCAGGTGATTTAATAGGTATATGACGCGGTTCTGCATGATTTTCTGCCAAAATTGCATCTACAATATGACCAGCTGGCTCTGGAAGATAGATGCTTTTCATTGCTTCTTTCATTTGAAGAAGCTTCACATCATCTTGTAATAATGCCTCTGTTTTTGCAAAAACCTCACTATCATCGCGAATGACAACTGCTGCTCCCTTTCTTTCAAAGTACATCGCATTTTCATTTTCTTGTCCTGGAACAGGCTTATATAAAATGACAGGTACTTGCAACGCTGCTGCTTCACTTAATGTTATTCCGCCTGGCTTCGTAATCATACAAGAAGTAACACGGAATAATTCATCAATATTTTCAACATACCCAAACACTTTTAATGCATCGGAATTTTGCTTCTGTAAACTTAATAAATCCTGTTTTAAAGCTTCATTTTTCCCACAAACGACAACTATTTGTAAATTAGGCACTGACATAAATGATTGGCATAGTTCTTTTACATTTCCTAATACCCCATGAGCACCTGCTACAATTAGTAAAATCTTTTTATTCTTACATAACTGATATTTAGTATATATGATTTCCGGATTTACCTTTAACTCAAAACTACTCCGAATTGGAATTCCTGTTTCAACAATTTGTTCCGCAGGTACACCGATATCAACCATCAATTCTTTCACATGATCCGTTGCAACAAAATAACGATCTACTTCTCGATGAATCCATATTTTGTGCACGCAAAAATCCGTTAATACGTTATAGACAGGAATTGAAATACCTGTTTGTTTCTTCAATTCTGGTACAGCGATAATTGGAAATGTATTAATTACAATATCTGGTTTCTCCACCTGTAATAGTGTTTTCAAACGTTTTCTTCCAAAGTTCGCATACCAAGATGCTATTTTCTTATCATAAATTTTTTCTACCCCGTAATAAAACAAACGATATAATTCTTTTCCTATTGTATAACTTTTTAAATATAGATATTTTGTAATGTCAGTTATAAATGGATGTGATTCTCCAAACAAGTCGCATACAATAACATCTTCAATTCCTTTTTGGCGAAATGTTTGTTCTAATGTTTTTGCTACTTGCACATGACCATTACCGTAATGTGCAGTTAATATTAAAACCTTGGGGTTTTTTATCAAACAAATCCACTCCTAGCTTTTTGTTTCTCCATATTGCATATACGACAATAGGAAAAACATTTTCCTTAAAAATTACATAAACAGATTCTAATAATTCCCTTTCAGCTATGTACCTGTCGTGGATATGCAAAGCATATAAGATTGACCCCTTAATCCTATCTGTGCTCATATCTTTACATTATACTTTCCTATAAGAGCTTTCGCAATAACTTACAAATGTTCTCTATTCCATGATACTCACTCTTTTACTTCTTAATTCTTTTTACTATTTTGATTTCCCTTTACAATTATGTAAATTTCTCCATTTATTCCGTACAAAATTATGGATATTCTACTTTCAGTATACTCTTTTATCAATATATACTCTAGATTTTATTGTAAAGAAAGCAAAAAGCCTAATCCAATATTTGGATTAGACCGCTTGTAAAATATATTTAGCATGTTCTACATTTTTCTCAGTAGGTGGTTCTACATTTGCGAGTGGATACTTGTGTCCAAGCGCCTCCCATTTATATACACCAAGCTTATGATATGGTAACACTTCAACTTTTTGAACATTAGACAGACTTTGAATAAAGCTAGATAGTTTTTGTAGATCCTCTTCATTATCCGTAACACCAGGAACTAATACGTGTCGTACCCAAATTGGTTTATTCTTATCCGATAAATAACGAACAAATTGTAAAATATGTTCATTTGGTTTCCCTGTTAATTTACGATGCTTTTTGGAATCGATATGTTTCAGATCCAATAAAACTAAATCTGTATAATCCATTAAAATATCTAGCTTATTTTGGAATTCTGGTTCCTCAGAATAACAACCACCAGAAGAGTCGATTGTGGTATGGATACCAGCCGCTTTACAATTTTTAAACAACTCAATTAAAAAGTCTAGCTGTAATAATGGCTCTCCACCGCTAACTGTTATACCGCCTCCAGAAGCTTCAATAAATGGAAGGTAACATGTCACATCCTGCATCACTTCTTCAACTGTTATTTCTTTACCTTTACCGATTTCCCACGTATCAGCATTATGACAATATTGACAACGTAATAAACACCCTTGTGTAAATATGACATAACGAATCCCTGGGCCATCAACAGTACCACAAGACTCTACAGAATGTATTCTTCCTTTTACCATGTTACTTCCTCCTTTATTGAAACAGCCTCCCTTCGCTATATATTAAGAGCGAAGGGACACTTTTTTCATTTACATGCTTTCATGCATTGTACGGTTAATTACATCAATTTGTTGTTCACGAGTTAATTTAATAAAGTTTACAGCATAACCAGATACACGAATTGTTAATTGTGGATACTTCTCAGGATGTTCCATTGCATCCATTAATGTTTCACGGTTAAATACGTTAATATTTAAGTGGTGCCCTTCTTTTACTGCATAGCCATCAAGCATTGATACTAAGTTACGTACTTGTACATCATCTTCTTTACCAAGTGCTTTCGGAATAATAGAGAATGTATTAGAAATACCATCTTGTGCATCTTCATATGGTAATTTAGCCACAGATAATAATGAAGCTAATGCACCTTTTGTATCACGTCCATGCATTGGGTTCGCACCTGGTGCAAATGGTTCTCCAGTACGGCGGCCATCTGGAGTATTACCAGTTTTCTTACCGTATACAACGTTAGATGTGATTGTTAAGATTGACATTGTATGAACAGAATTTCTGTATGTTTTATGTTTACGAAGTTTATTCATAAATGTTTTTACAAGATTTACAGCAATCTCATCTACACGATCATCATTGTTACCGTATTTAGGGAAATCTCCTTCAATCTCGAAGTCAACTGCAATACCATTTTCATCACGAATTGGTTTTACTTTTGCGTATTTAATTGCACTTAATGAATCTGCTACTACAGATAGACCAGCGATACCTGTTGCCATTGTACGAAGAACGTTTGTATCATGAAGTGCCATTTCAATACGTTCATAGCTATATTTATCATGCATGTAATGGATAACATTTAATGTGTTTAAATATAGACCCGCTAACCATTCCATTGTCATATCAAACTTATGCATAACTTCTTCATAATTTAATACTTCAGAAGTAATTGGTGCGTACTCAGGACCAACTTGTGCTTTTGACTTTTCATCTTTACCACCGTTAATCGCATATAATAATGCTTTCGCTAAGTTTGCACGAGCTCCGAAGAACTGCATTTGTTTACCGATTCTCATTGCAGATACGCAACATGCAATACCGTAATCATCGCCGTATTCAGGACGCATAATGTCATCATTTTCATATTGAATTGCTGATGTTTTAATAGACATTTTCGCACAGTAGTTTTTAAAGTTCTCTGGTAATTGTTTAGACCAAAGAACAGTTAAGTTTGGTTCTGGAGCTGGTCCTAAATTATCTAATGTATGCAAGAAACGGAATGAGTTCTTTGTTACTAATGGACGACCATCTAATGCCATACCACCGATAGATTCAGTTACCCAAGTTGGGTCACCAGAGAATAATTCATTATAATCAGGTGTTCTTGCGAATTTCACAAGACGTAATTTCATAATGAAGTGATCTACAATTTCTTGTACTTCTTCTTCTGTTAAAGTACCATTTGCTAAATCTCTTTCAATGTAAATATCTAAGAATGTAGAAGTACGTCCAAGACTCATTGCAGCCCCGTTTTGCTCTTTAATCGCTGCAAGGTATGCGAAGTATAACCATTGGAATGCTTCTTGTGCATTTGTTGCTGGCTTAGAAATATCGAAGCCATGAGAAGCAGCCATTTCTTTTAACTCTTGAAGTGCACGCATTTGCTCAGATAACTCTTCGCGTAAACGCATCGTATCTTCGCTCATTACACCACCAGTTAAATTCAAATCAGCTTTTTTCGCTTCAATTAAATGATCAATACCATATAACGCTACTCGGCGATAGTCACCGATAATACGTCCACGTCCGTATGCATCTGGAAGACCAGTAATAACACCTGATTTACGTGCATTTCTCATTTCTGGTGTGTATGCATCAAATACACCTTGGTTATGAGTTTTTCTCCACTCTCTAAAAATACGACTAAGTTCTTTATCCATTTCGTATCCATAAGATTCACAAGCTTGTTCTGCCATACGAATACCACCATATGGTTGTAAAGAACGTTTAAATGGTTTATCAGTTTGGAAACCGACTACTTTTTCAATATCTTTATTTAAGTATCCTGGGTCATGTGATGTAATAGAAGAAACAATTTTTGTATCCATATCAAGAACGCCACCGTTTTCACGTTCTTTCGTTGTTAAATCCATTACTTGATCCCAAAGTTGTTTCGTTGCTTCAGTTGCTTCTGCTAAGAAAGATTCGTCCCCTTCGAAAACGTTTACATTATTTAAAATGAAATCGCGAACATCAATCTCTGCTTTCCATTTTTCACCTTTAAAGTTTTCCCATGCGTTTTTAACATTTTCTAATACTTGAGTCATCCTAATCTCCTCCATTTTTGATTAGTACAGGACTAAGATTTTTTATATAACAGCTTACACACTTAGAATACTACTTTTTTACGAAAGTGAACGAAATAGTTGTGACATGTTTGTGAAATATTGAGCAAACTACTATATATATAGTGTTAACTTCATTTAAAAGTCTTTAAAATTAACCCTTTCCTTAATTGTATTTTTTTGGTATCCTTATATACGAGTCCTATTTTGTAATATAAGAACAATACCCATTGTAGAGCTGTAATACTCTTATCTCCTAATCTGTTATAGTTTTTATAACAGAACAAAAAAGTGTACACATGTTGTACACTTTTTTTGTTACTTCTATAAAACATCTCTTTTTCTATTGCCATCATAGAATCCGCCACGATTGTCTGTTAATGCAATTATTTGATCTAGTCCTTCTATATGATCACCTATAATTCGAAGTACAGCTGGTGGATGACCTATTTTAGCAAAATGTTCACTGGGACGAATACGGTTCATCTTATCGACCTCAACACGACTTACACATGCAACTTCAAATCCTGAAAGAATAGCTTTCACTTGGGCTACACACGGCGCCAGTAAAGATCTATACCCAATTTCTTTCAAACACTTACGGCTAAACGCATTCGGTACAGCGATAAGAGAGCCTACGCCTAGATCTTTTCTATCACAAGCTAAATTTAATGCATATTTAAATGCAGTTACAAGATGAAGCGGTACTCTTAAATCTAAATAATGATTTAGATCATTTAATGCAACATCTGTTCCATCTGCAATAGCTTTCGCAAAAGGATACAGCTCACTCGCTGGAATAACAAAATCGCCATCTATAAATAACACAATTTCTCCTTTTGCAAAATACGTTCCAAGTGAGCGCCCCACATCATTTCCGAGTGCTTCTTTATATACAATTGTCGTTGCCCCTTTGTCTTTTGCAATTTTTTTCGTTTTATCTGACGAACCATTTACGACAACGATAATTTCGAAGGGTTCAATTTTGCGAAGCTCTTCTATAACGTTTCCAATTGTTTTCTCTTCATCTTGTACGGGAATAACAACCGATAGTTGCTTTCCTTTATACAAATCAGATGTAACACCCCACCCTTGATAAAACTCTTCAAAACTTAAAGTATGATAGACACTATCCCTTTTCCTATTTCCATCATAATATCCTCCGCGCTCATCACTGCTTAATATCCGTTCTGCTACTGCTTCTATATGATCACCTATCATTCTTTTTTCAGATTGGGAAAGATTTGGCCCATATGCAGCATGCTGGAATGGACGAAATTTATTCGGCGTAATAACGTCAATGGCACAATGACGACTAATTCTCCATTTACTTTGAACTAGGTGTAAATGAGCCACAATAGGATTAACAAAACATTCATATCCGATGCTTTGAACGACTTCTTTCGTCAGCGCATGAGGTACATCTAATAAAGAATTCATTTTTAATTCTTCACGCTCTAACATTGCATTTAATATTTGGCGCCATACTGTAATAGAAGTGGTTTTTTGCCTTTTTAAAAATAATGCATCCAAATTATTTAAAACTACATCTGCCTGATCGTATAAAATCGGATTAAGGAATAATTTTAATTTTGAAGTTGGAATAGCAAAATCACCATCTATAAATAGTAATACATCACCTATCGCATGTTTTGCGCCGACTGCACGTCCAACATCGTTCCCTAGTAGCTCTGTATGCTTGATTACTTTACACCCTAAACGATCTGCAACATCTTCTGTTCCATCATTACAACCGTTTGCTACTACAATGATTTCTACTGGATTTAATGGTCTTACCGATTGAATAACGTCTGAAATCGTATCGACCTCATTACATGCAGGAATAATAACAGATAATGACTTAGCCATTGTTTTGTTCACGAAACCACTTAATTGTTTCCTTCAATCCGTTTTCCCACGTTACTTTCGCCTGAAATTGAACAAGCTCTTTTAATTTTGTTACATCTGGTCTTCTATTTGGAATTTCTTCAAAACCATGAGGATATACTTCTTCAAAAGGCACTTGTACAATCTTCGAAGAAGAATTCGTTAATTTTTTAATTACTTCTGCTACTTCTTTTATACTCTGTTCATTCTCAGAACCTATATTAATAATCTCACCATTTACCTTCTCATCCATTGCCCGAATTGTTGCTTCTACCGCATCACTCACATACGTAAAACAACGTGTCTGCTTTCCATCTCCATATACGAGAATGTCTTCTCCTTGCAGTGCCGCACGGATAAATCGCGGAATTACTCCTGCATACGGACCATCTTTCGCTCTTGGACCATAAATATTAAAATATCGAACAATCGTTACCGGTAAGCCTTCTAATGCGTATCCTAAACATAATGTTTCTTCTAACGTTTTACAAACCGCATAACTCCAACGAATTTTAGAAGTTGCCCCGTACAATCGATCTCCCTCTTCAGAGAAAGGCGGCTTGGCCTTACCATATACTTCTGAAGTAGAAGCAAAAACTACTTTCTTCTTTCCTTTTAGCGCTGCTTGTAAAATATTTCTCGTCCCATCAAAATTCGTTTCTATGAGCTCTATACTTTTTTCCATTGTTGTTTTCACACCTAAAATTGCTGCTAAATGAAACACGACATCATGCTGATCTACTAATTCATAAATAGAATTTTTATCTAAAACACTTATTGGAATAACACGGATTTCTTTCATTAACTCTTTATGGTACTTATTTTTACCTTTATAAAAGTTATCCACAACAGTGACCTCATAACCTCTTCTCATCAACTCTTCAGCTAAATGTGACCCGATAAATCCGGCTCCACCTGTAATTAAACATTTCTTACTCATTTACTCACCTTCTTTACAATCCCGCGTGTATCTATTACTCGGTCTATTCCTTTAAAAAGCTTCCAATCAATATTAGAATGATCCGTTAAAATTAAAATACAATCCGCTTTTTTAACTTTTTCTTCATCTAAAGAAACAGATTGGTACACCTTATCTCCAATTTCCGCGGAAGAAATATAAGGATCATGATATTCTATCTCGTATCCTTGATTTCTTAATAATTGAATAATCGGTAACGCTGGTGATTCTCTCAAATCATTTACATCTTTTTTATACGCAATCCCTACAATTAACACCGTTGCAGGTAATTGCACCACACTTTTTACTTTCCGGACCATTTTCTCTGGCATTTCTTCATTAATTATATGTGCAGCCTCAATTAATTGACTAATTGCTCCATTCTTTTTTATTCTCCATTGAAAATATAAAGGGTCTACGGGAATACAGTGTCCCCCTATCCCTGGCCCTGGCCAATACGGAGTAAACCCAAATGGTTTTGTAGATGCCGCTTCAATGGCCTCATAAAAATCAATGCCTAAACTTTCACATAGTGTGTTTAGTTCATTTACTAAAGAAATGTTAACTAAGCGCTGAATATTTTCAAATAGCTTGCACATCTCTGCTACTTTCGGAGAGCTAACAGGTACAACTTCGTCAAAAATGGTACTATATAAATCCTGTACCTTTTGTTTACACTTTTCTGTTTGTCCACTAATAACTTTTGGAATAGCTTGAACTGAATATTGACTATTTGCTGGATCAATTCTCTCAGGGGAATATCCGATATAGAAATCTTCCCCTACCTTTTTACCATTTTGAGAAATAATAGGTAGGATGACTTCTTCAAGTGTGCCTGGATATGTGGAGCTTTCAAAAATGAAGGTTTGTCCTTTTTGAAGGTTTTGTTGTATATAATGCGAAGCTGAAATGAGGGCACTTAAGTCTGGTTCTCTTTGTTCATTAATTGGAGTCGGGACAGTGACAATAACATAATCACTATTTTGAAAATCAGCAATGCCTTGATCCGGTGTATTTACTGTTAATTTTTTTTCTTCAATAAACTTTGTAACTCTTTAGAAGAAACATCCGGAATATAACTTTCTCCTTTTATAATTGAGTCTATTTTTCTAATATCTTTATCTAATCCAAGTACTGTATGCCCTCTTTCTGCAAAATGTACCGCTAAAGGAAGGCCAACATACCCTAGCCCAATAATAGCTACTTTACTACTATTCATTTGTATTCTCTTCTTCCCTTCTCAATTGTTGAATTACATCTCTATCTCTATCTCCATCTGTAAAACCACCACGTTCGTCCGTACATTGTAATAAATACGCAACCGCTTCAAGTTGATCACCGAAAATACGATCAAACGCTGAAATACGCCCATTTACAAATTCGTGTTGCTCTGGACGTACTCGATTTGTTTTTATAACATCTACTAACTCTACTGTTGTAATAGAGAATCCTTCTAAAATAGCTTTCACTTGTGCTAATGGCGGAATGATAAGGGAATCATATCCTATTTTCTCTATTACCTTCTTATGAATGGCATGTGGTACAGCAGTTAGTGAGTTATTCCATAAATCTGGTCGTTTCGCTATCAAATTCACAAAGTATTTTCCCATACTAATTGGATCTGCTGGATGAAACATATCTAATAAGCATTGTAAATCATTTAACACCACGTCATTTCCATCTTCAACAGCATGTAAAAATAGAGTGAGTTTTTTTGCTGGAATAACAAGATCACTATCAACGAATAAACAAATATCTGCCGTAGCATGCATGGCACCTATTGCTCGTGCTACATTATGTCCAAGCGCCTTCGTAAATTCAACAACGATAACATTCTCTAGCTTTGCCTGTTTAACAGTCTCAACATCTGCTCCATTCGCGACAACTATAATTTCATCTACACCTGCTTCTTTCACTTCTTTTATAACAGACCTTATGGTCATTTTCTCTTCTGATACTGGGATAATGGCACTATATTTCGCTTTATTCTTTTGTAATAAAACTGGTTTATACTTTCCTACAAACTCTCTATCTCTATTGTCCTCTGAAAAACCACCGCGTTTACCATATGTTTCGATTACGTATTGTAAAGCTCGCAAATGATCACCCATAATACGACTAGTCGCTTTCGGATAAGGAGAGCCAGGTGATGTACCAGTATGCACAGGACGAACTTTATTTGTGTAGATGACATCAACTGAAGCCATATCAGAAATATCTACTCCTCTAGACATCGCCATCGCTTGAAATAATGCTGGATCTGCTAAATTCCACCACCCCAGTTTTTCAATCACTTTACGACTTATCGCATGTGGTATTGCAATTAAAGATCCTACAACAAACTCTTTCTTGTTCAAATAACGATTTAACATATATTTTCCAACCGTCGTATAATGCGGTCTCATCTTCAAGTAAACGGACCATGTTAAATTATTTAAAACAATCTCATGTCCTTGTCGTATTCCTTTAATAAAATTGTATAATTCTTCACTTTTCATGACGATATCACCATCTAAAAACAAAACAATCTCGCCTTTTGCTTCTCTAGCACCAATTGCCCGTCCCACATCATTACCAAGAGAATATCTATAATAAATCACACGGCAATTATGCTGTAATGCTATTTCCTTCGTCCCATCTGTCGATCCATTATCTACTATGATAACTTCATATGGTTCGAGCTTTCTTACCTCTACTAAAACTTTTGATAAAGTACTTGCTTCATTATGCACTGGAATAACAACTGACACTCTCATACTTGTATCACTCTTACCCTTCCAAGCGAACATAAGCAATAATAGGAATACGCACAACTACATCTTCTAGTGGTCCATAAGAAGGAGAAGTACGAACAATTACTGCCCCATCCGTCACAGATAAAAGAACGCCTACAATGATTTCTACAGCTGTCACAACTTGCACTAGTTCTCCAACATGGTTACGTAATTCATCAGTAAATAACATATATAACTCTCCTTTCTTACGCTTCTTTAATTGATATAATACTTGTAAATGGTAATAAAACTTCAGTTCCTATTCCTTCTTGCAATGTTAAGAAGTCATCACCAACTGCTACAATAACACCTGTTAATTGTCCAACTGTCACCGTAATTTCTACGTTTTTACCTAAATACTGCTTTGCAATTTCTTTAAAAGGTGATGTATTGCATTCTTTTAAAATGTTACAAATAATAGATTGAAATCTACTTGATTCAATAACTTCTTCCGTAGCTTGCTTAGAGTTTCTTTGAATAAATCTCGCGAAGTTTTGTGAAAATAAAAGTCTTTCCACAGCAGGCAATAACTTATTATCTAAAAAATAATCTAATTGTCTATTAAACAATCTTGATAATTTATGCCAATATTTTCTGAACAGACACATACACTTCTCCTCCTATTATTTTTAGATTATAAAATTTTACATCCATACATCTTAATGTATACAAAATGGATATTTTTGTGATAGGTAAGACATACATTTTCTAAAAGAAATATTTGTTTCAGAGCATAAAAAAAACTATCCAACAGGATAGTTTCTTACACTTCAATATTCCGCAATATCGAATAAATGTCATTATTCACTTTACCAAATGATTTAATATTATTTTGAATGTTAGATAATAAAACAACATATACACTACCATTTTTACTAAATCCGTTTAAGCAATTCCAACCTGGCATTACACCATGATTCGAATAGCTTCCTGGGTCTACGTACCATCCAAACCCGTAATCCTTTTTTCCACCCGTAAACATTTGATCGTAACTCTCTTTTGAAATTAATTTTCCAGAGAATAGTGCTTCGTTAAATAAATATAAATCATGCGCACTTGTGTATATATCACCACAACCATATAGTTGTGACATGCTTGGAATATTAGGTGTTGTCATATTATTATTTACTATTTTATAACCCGTTGATGGGAATCTTGTTTGTTCTAACGCTGTGCCAAAGCCAGAATGTTTCATACCGGCAGTGGCAAAAATATGTTGTTTAATATATTCTTCGAGTGACTGCCCACTTACCTTCTCTGCAATATAAGCAAGTATAGAGTAGTTCGAATCAGAATACTTCCACTTCTCTCCTGGACCACCAATACGCTTTTGATTTCCTATCCGCTTTATCAGTTCTTCATGAGAAATATCTTCTTTTCCCTGCTCATATTCGGGAATCCCTGATGTATGTGTTAATAGATGTTTTAGCTGAATATTATTACCTTGTGGAAAATCTGGAATATACTTCGCAACAGTATCTTCTACTTGTAATTTATTTTGATCTTTCAATTGCATAATAGCAGTTGCTACAAACGCCTTTGAAATAGAACCAATATAAAAAGTCGTCTCTGAATTATTCGGTACTTGCTGCTCTTTATTTGCCATACCATACCCTTTATTCAGAAGAACTTTTCCGTTCTTCACAATAACAGCTGTCCCGCTAAATCCTGCGTTTTGTAAATACTGGTCCAATTGAGCGTTTTCATTAATTTCTTGAGGTGGCCCTTCAGCAGGTTTCTCCGCTGCTTGCGCTTGCTTCATTTGTTCTTCCTGCTCTTTTTGTTTTTGCTTCTGTACTTCTTGTTTCTTTTTTTCTTCTTTCTTTTTTAACTCTTCTTGTTTCTTCATTTCTGCTGCCGCTTTTAAAGTTTCTTCTTTCTTATTATGCGCAACAATTTTTGTATACATGAAATATACAAGTGATAATAGTAAGACGAGAATGATTGTTCTTTTTATGTATACAATCGGCCGATGTGCTTTCCCATTCGCATTATTTTTTTCCTGATCCATAATTGCTTTTTTCCCCTTACTCACCAATAATTTAATTCCTCTACTAAAGATTCGTTTTAGTAGATTATGGATAATCCATTCTATATCATCCCTACTTTATCACGCACTGCACATATTACCAACCTATATGTACAAAAAAGAAAAAGAAAATTTACAAAAGTAAGATTCCCGTTAAATTATTAACAAAAAAAAAGAGGATATCCTCTAAAAAATTGATGTTATCAATCTTTTTGGACATCCTCTTATCTCATTATTTATACGTGTTTTTTCATATCATCGGCAACAGATTCAACATTTGTACCTACGATAACTTGTACACTTGTATTACTTAATTTCATAATACCTTTTGCACCAGCACGTTTTAATGCTGCTTCATTTACTTGACCAGCATCTTTTACTTGTAAGCGTAGACGTGTTGCACAGTTATCAATAACTGTTAAGTTTTCTTTTCCGCCTAAAGCTGCTACGTAAGTTTCACCAATTGAACCTGCAACTGGTGCATCACCATCTTCAACTAACTCATCGTCATCTTCACGACCAGGAGTTTTTAAATCGAACTTCTTAATTAAGAAGTAGAATACTATGAAATAAATTGCTGCGTAAATTAAACCGATACCTGCTAGTAAGACTGGTTTTGTTGCAATACCGAAGTTTAAAGCATAATCGATTGCACCGGCACTAAATGAGAAACCATCATGAATGCCAAGTGATGTTGTAATGAATAAAGAAAGACCTGTTAGTACAGCATGAATACCATATAATACTGGTGATAAGAACATGAATGAGAATTCAATAGGCTCTGTAATACCAGTTAAGAATGAAGTTAATGCTAGACCAGCTAACATACCAGTAACTGCTTTACGCTTTTCTGGTTTAGCAGCTGCAATCATTGCGAAACATGCTGCTGGTAAACCGAACATCATAACTGGGAAGAAACCAGTCATAAACATACCTGCTGTTTTGTCACCTGCAAGGAAACGAGCAATATCACCATTAACAACATTACCTGCTGCATTTGTAAAGTCCCCAAATACAAACCAGAAGTATGTGTTCATTACGTGGTGTAAACCAATTGGGATTAATAAACGGTTTAATAAACCAAATAATCCTGAACCAATTGCACCTAAATTAACAATTCCATGAGCTAATGCATCAATACCATTTTGAATTGTTGGCCAAATTTGTGCAAATAGAATTCCTAATATCAGCATCACAACTGATGTAACAATTGGAACAAAACGTTTTCCAGCAAAGAAACCTAACCATTCTGGAAGTTTAATCTTATGGAATTTATTATAAAGAAGTCCTGCTATAACACCAACAATAATACCACCTAAAACTTTCATATCTACTTTAGTCGATAATTCAGCAGCCTTAGATACTTGTGTCATTGTATCTGCAAGCTTAGATGGATCTACATTTGCGCTATTACCTATTAAATCTTGGACTTTACCTAATTTACCTTGTAATTCAGCAGTTGAATACCCTTTGCTAAGTGCATCAATACTATTTTTCATAACAAGATAACCAATTGCACCTGCAAGACCTGCTGCACCACTACCATCCACTGAAAGACCGATTGCAATACCAATTGCAAAAATAAGTGCTAAGTTATCAAAAACTGCTGCGCCGGCCTGTGCCATAACAGGAATATCAAATACATCTGGTTGCCCTAAACGAAGCAATAATCCTGCTGCTGGTAGTACTGCGATCGGAAGCATTAACGCTTTACCAATACGTTGTAAAAACTGCAACATTTTAATTCCCCCTAATTAAATTTATGAAATCGTTATCATTATAAGTACGCTTTAGAAAACGCTTTCTATTACATAACCATAATAACATATAGTTGTATAGATGTGTAGTTTTTATTTCTGAACTTTTTATGGATAAATCTCCTATTTCCAAACTGTTATATAAAAGGAAAATTCTCCTTTTTAAAATACAGAATACTCGAAACGAAAGACCTATTATATCACATTGAACTTTCGTTTTATCATTCCACTTTTTCATGTTATTATTTATTTCCGAGCATATCGGGAAAAGTAAACTTAGTTAATTCAAAATAGGAGCGTTGGTACTATGCAGTGCATTGAAACAAACAACTTACAACAGTTGTTAGAACAAGTAAAACCATATACGAAAAAAGGCAAACTTGCTACTTATATCCCCGAACTAGGAAATGCAAATCCAGACGATTTAGGGATTGCCATTTTCCATAAAGAAACAGAATATATCCATGCAGGCAACTCACAAACACTATTTACTCTTCAAAGTATTTCCAAAGTAATTACACTTGCCCTTGCCCTTTTAGACCGTGGTGAAGAATATGTATTTTCTAAAGTTGGAATGGAACCAACGGGTGACCCATTTAATTCTATTATTAAGTTAGAAACGACAAGTCCGTCCAAACCCCTTAATCCAATGATAAATGCAGGAGCATTAGCTATTACAAGCATGTTAGCAGGAAAAGATAACGAGGAAAAAATGGAACGTATTCTTCACTTTGTACGTGAAATAACAGATAATCCTACTATTAATTATTCCTCTAAAGTTGCCGATTCAGAACTAGAGACAGCTTATCTAAACCGTTCACTTTGTTATTATATGAAACAAAACGGAATTATCGATTGTGATATTGAAGAACTTATGGATTTATATACTCGTCAATGCGCAGTTGAAGTAAACTGCATCGATTTAGCACGTATCGGCTTAATTTTTGCAATGGATGGATATGATCCATATAAAAAGAAACAAATCATCCCTAAACATATTACAAAAATTTGCAAAACATTTATGGTCACATGTGGTATGTATAACGAATCTGGTGAATTTGCAATTCGTGTTGGTATTCCTGCAAAAAGCGGTGTAGCCGGTGGTATTTTTGGCTGCGTAAAAGGAGACATGGGAATCGGTATTTTCGGACCAGCTTTAGATGCAAACGGAAATAGTATTGCTGGTTTTAAAATTCTTGAACTTCTTTCTGCTCAAGAAGGTTGGAGCATTTTTTAATCGCGAGTTATCCTGCTATACTAGCAGGATTTTTTATTTCGCCAAAACCTCAATTTTGTCAGTTATCAATCTTCTTATAAAAACAGTGCTGAAAGTTTCTCTATATCATGCATATTTGTTCCCCCCTCCTGAATAATATAGTACAACCTAGCGCTATATGTGGAGGTGTGAAAGATGAAACTAATATTTCAAATGGGAAAACAACCTGTTCTTGAAAAAACAATCCTTCTTTTTATATTGAGTATTGTAGAAAGCTTGAAGTTAAAAGTTGTTTCGCTCGACGAAGCTCACCGATACATATTCAATTTAGAAGTACTTGAATTATTAATGGATCGGAACATCGATGATCAAGTACTTGAACTTATTCATTTCGGGATGGGGCTTGAAGACATTTATCACGTGCTTCCTGAAGAACTTGAGCATACGATTGAGGAATTAAAATGGCTTTGCATTCAAGTATTAAGTGAGTACAGTATGCATGAAGAATCGGAACAATTAATTGAAGATATACGGTAAAAAAGCACCTATGTAGGTGCTTTTAATGTTTTTTTAAACTATTTTTATACGCCTCAATATTTACTGGTAGCTCTTCCTCTTCCAAAGTATGTTCATTTACATCTTTATGAATGAACGCACCTTTAGGTGGTTGATGATCATGCCCTTTTTTCTTATGATCAAATGCTTTCCCGCGTCCCATACAAATCCCCCTTTCTTAAAAGAAATCCGTATTAGTATGGAGAAAAGTACGTCGATATATGCAATCCCTTGCTGTATTTCCAAGGAAATACTCGAACCTTGTTTTCTACTCTCCTTACAACAACTGATCAATCCCAATAAGAATTAATAACACTCCTGCGATAACTGTCGCCCACTTTCCTAAGTATTCTGCTAAAAATCGTTTCCCTACATACGCAAAGCCACTAATACAAATAAAACTAAACACCCCTGAAATAGTTGCTGTAAGCCAAAGGTTCAAATTTGTTATCCCAGCATCAAATCCACCTGCAATATTATTAATAGACAACGCAATCCCTAATACAATTGCTTCTGAAAAACTAATTGTTTTAGAACCATCAAAATCTGCTTTTTCTGGATCACGTAAAATTCCCATAAGTACATTACCATCTTTAGAGCCTACGGTATTTCTTTGCCCCAAGAAAGGCTGGCACAAAATAAACACCCCGATTATCCCTAAAACGATTGCTCCAATCAGGTTTGCTGTAAACTCTGAAATAAATAACGCGATCCAGTTCCCAAAAAATCCAGCTAATAAAGTAAATAAAAACCCAAAAAATGCGATGATAAAATTGTTGAACCACGAAATTCTAATTTTACGAATGCCATATGCAATCCCAACACCTGCATTATCTAAATTAGAAGCAATCCCGATTAAAAAAATTGAAAATAGACCTGCCGTACTCATAAATAGCCACCCCTTTTCCTCACTTTTCCATGCATCTTATGAAAATGTTGAGCAACTGTGCCTGTCTGTTTCATATACATGTAATAAATGCTCAACATTTTTTCAACAATAAAAAGGAGTGCCTTCGCTATGCCTAAAGAAAATCCAAATGAGCGGCTTAGTAGATTAATAAAAAAACTTTTAAAAGAACGTGCCTTATCTATGCGCCAACTCGGAATGCTTACAAATATTGATCCCGCAACAATCTCAAGAATTATGAATGGTAAACAACCGCCAAAACAAAAACACCTACAAAAATTCGCAGAATGTCTGCAAGTTCCACCCCAATTGTTATTTGATGAAATGTATCCTGATTCTCCTCACATTAATAAAGAAAAGACGGATATGTACACATCTCTTGATACAATTCAGCAAACTCTGCAATCCTCTAACTTATTCGATTTCGACTACACAACAACCCGCGTAAAACAAGAACTTGAAAACTATGAACGATATGCTCAAACAACAGAAGGTGAAAAGCGCATTCATGAAAGTTTCGCGAGCAAGTTAGAACAAATTGATAGTGCTGGCCCTTTCATTGAACAATTAACAGATATGTATCAACAATTTTGCAATGAAACGATTCCAAAAGAAGAGCGTGCAGTTCTTGGTGGCGCATTACTGTATTTCATTTTATCGACAGATATTATTCCCGACTATCTCTTTCCAATTGGCTATTTAGATGATGCGATTGCTGTTGAATTAGCAAAAGAGAAATTAATGGAACTAAAACGAAAGACATAGAAAAATAAAGAACTATTTCAGTTATTTCTATTTAACTCTGAAATAGTTCACTAAAAAATCGTACAAGTATACATACCTGTACGATTTCAACATACTAATCTATTTTTTCATATGACACCATTCATATATAAATGCTGTTATTACTTTTGTAAATTCAATTAACTGCTCTACTTCTACTTTCTCATTTATTGAATGAGCTTCCTCTAATGTGCCTGGTCCGTAAATAACAGCCGGAATATGAAATTCACTAAACCAACCACCATCCGTTACCGTTGCAGACATATCTAAAATTGCGTTTTTAGAAAGAATTGATTCATGTACTGAGCTAAGCGTTTTTACAGCTGTATGTTCACTATCTATTTCTAAAGAAGGGAAAATTTCGCCACGATCCACAATCATTGATTCTCCGCCCCACTTAAATTGTGGTGGATTTTCACTTAGCCATGGATCGGCAGCTGCTACTTTACCGATATACTCTTCAATTTCTTTTATTATTTGTTCATGTGTTTCATTCGGATAAAAGTGCACTGTTATCCATAACCGGCACTCATCCGCAATAAAAGCTGCATGTCTTCCACCCTCAATAACAGCTGGATTAATTGTTGTTGTTCCAGACGGATAGCCTTCATATGTTTTCATAACTGCCCAATGACGCTCTAATTCTTGTAAACTTTGCACAATTTTCATCATTTTTTCAATTGCACTCGCTCCAAATAAACGTCCTCCAGCATGAATCATTTGCCTACGCGTTGCATCATGAAACGTTTGAGGGCTTTTCACAGTAATCCAGCCAGTAATTACGCCGCCCTGTCCTTGCATATGTAAATTACTCGTATCCACTACGACTGCAAAATCAGCATCATAACCTCTTTTGCAGCATTGAAGTGTACCAGCTTCTCCAACTTCTTCTCCAATTACGGATTGAAAGATTAAATCTCCAGGTAATTCAATACCAGCTTCTTGTAATAGCTGAATAGCAAATAGCGCTCCAGCTAGTCCCCCTTTCATATCAGCTGCACCACGTCCAACTAACCAACCATCTTTTATAAATGGCTCAAACGGATTTGTTTCCCACGCCTCATCTGCCGATACTTCAGCTACATCCATATGTCCATTAATAATAAGACTTTTATATGAGTCACTTTTTGCCCCTTTTTTCACACCAACAACGTTCGGATCATTAGGATATACATCCCATTTATCAACACTAAAATTTTGTTCTCTTAGAAACTCTGCAACAAATTGTTGTGCCTCATTTGTATTTCTCGCCGGCGGTGCTGGTGTTTCAAAACGAATTAAATTCTTTGTAAGCTCTAGTAACTCATCTTTTCGTAAATCAATCTGCTCTAATAGCTGTGAAACTTTTTTATTCATCGCTAATTCCCCTCGTATATTAATATTTAAGCCCTATCTCAGGCTTAGTTTTACTCTCTAATAAGAGTCCAGTAATAAAGAAAATACTTGGACGTCTCAAGATATTTCTAGAT
>NZ_JAKUFX010000039.1:0-43310 GCF_022663635.1 Bacillus cereus group sp. BfR-BA-01356
ACCATTATCTAGAAATATCTTGAGACGTCCAAGTATTTTCTTTATTACTGGACTCTTATTAGAGAGTAAAACTAAGCCTGAGATAGGGCTTAAATATTAATATACGAGGGGTATAAGCATTGAAAAGAATCCTAGTTTTACACACAGGTGGAACAATTGCAATGGAGGAAGATAAAGAAACTGGGGTCGTACAACCAGGTGAAAAAAATCCTCTTTTAAAATTCATTCCTGATTTAGAAGGCGATGTTGATTTAATCGTTGAAGATGTGTTCCACCTACCATCTCCTCATATGACACCGAGCGAAATGTTACAATTACAAGTCATCATTGATGAAAGAGTAAAACAAGACAACATTCATGGCGTAGTCATTACGCATGGCACGGATACATTAGAAGAAACAGCTTATTTCTTAGATTTAACAGTACAGGCAACTATTCCGATCGTAGTGACAGGTGCAATGCGCTCTAGCAATGAGTTAGGTGCTGATGGTCTATATAACTTCTTATCAGCTGTAAAAGTTGCTAGTTGTGATGAAGCTGCAGAAAAAGGTGTTTTAGTCGTATTAAACGACGAAATTCATTGTGCTACAAATGTAACGAAAACACATACAAGTAATGTTGCAACATTCCAAAGCCCACAATACGGACCAATTGGAATGGTAACAAAACGCGGCGTTGTCTTCCATCACGCTTTAGTACATCACGAAACATATACGATAAACAAAGTGTCTAAAAATGTAGTTGTTCTAAAAGCATATGCTGGCATGGATGATACATTATTAGCAGCAATCGAAAATCTTCCTGTAGACGGCATTGTTATCGAAGCTCTTGGACAAGGTAATCTCCCTCCAAGAACACTACCTAGTCTAGAAAGATTATTAAATAGAGGTATTCCTGTCGTATTAGTTTCTCGCTGTTTCAACGGTATCGTTCAAGACGTATATTCGTATGAAGGTGGCGGTAAACACTTAAAAGATATGGGCATTGTATTCACATACGGCTTAAATGCACAAAAAGCACGCATTAAATTACTTGTTGCATTAGAGAATACAAATTCTCATGAATCCATTCAAAATATGTTTATGCACGAATAAAAAGGAGCTGTCGAGGTTTTCCCGACAGCTCCTTTTTATTTTTCTCTTGATGCAATGGTCTGCGCAATCGCATCTCCATGAAATCTTCCGTTCTCGATAAATATTTCATTTGCATTATTTCCAGCAGCAATGACACCTGCAATGAAAATATTTTCAGCATTCGTTTCCATTCTATCCTCTGTATAAATTGGACGTCCTGTTTCTTCATCAATCTGAACACCCATCTTCGTTAAGAAGCTATGATCAGGATGATAACCAGTCATCGCAAATACAAAATCGTTTTTGATTGTAAGAGCTTCACCATCAACTGTAAACGTTAATGTATGCTCAGTAATTTCTTTCACATGAGCCCCAAAATGCATTTGAATTGTACCATTTCGTACTAACGCCTCAAATTCCGGCAAAATCCAAGGCTTTATGCTTGGTGAATACTCACTTCCACGATACAGTACCGTTACACGTGCACCAGATTTAACAAGTTCTAACGCGGCATCTACACTCGAGTTTTTCCCACCTATAACTACTACATCTCGATCAAAATAAGGATGCCCCTCTTTAAAATAGTGAGCTACTTTCTTCAATTCCTCACCTGGAACATTCATATAATTTGGATTATCATAATATCCAGTTGCTACAACAATATATTTCGCTATATATATTTCCTTACTTCCGTCACGCTTTGTCGTCTCAACCTGAAAAACTTCTCCATCTTTTTGAACTTTCTCCACTCGCTCAAAAGCATTTACACGTACAGATTTACGTCTTACTACTTCACGATAATACGCAAGCGCTTGATTTCGAACTGGCTTACGATTTTCTGTAATAAAAGCTACATCACCAATTTCTAATTTTTCACTAGAAGAGAAAAATGTTTGATGAGTTGGATAATTATAAATGGCATTTACAATGTTTCCTTTTTCAATTACTAACGGATTTATCCCTACCTTTTGCAACGAAATTGCAGCCGCTAATCCGCACGGACCGCCTCCGATTATAATAACTGTTTCTTTCTGCATACTCGTCCACTCCTAGTCTTCTACCAATACACTATTTATAAAAACAAGAAAAAACCTACTTACAGCAGTAGGCACCTATCTTTATTGTATTCATTTTTCATATATTTGTCATCTAAACGAAACGTACATCCGATAGACATCTGCTAAAAACTGCTGAAATTTAATACCTTGTTTCCCTAATACATTCTCAGGATCAATCTTTCTAGCTGGATCAAGCGTTTTATGTGACACGATATCTTTTTTCGGATTTAAGCCAAAGTTTTGGCATAAATACGCATGATACCATGTAAAACGATTATATGCTTCCCAAAAGTTAACATCACCACCATAACAAAGTTCCACTCCAATGGCCGCCTTATTCGCGTCATAGCCATATAAGTCATTATCCGTCGGCACACCATATCGAACATGATACGCAACTTCATTTATAGGAATAATCTCCAATATTGTTTTATCATCTATAAATGTATGCGCCGAAGCTTTCGGTTGTAATTCATTAAAGTAATCTCGATTCCCTATCGCATTGCTTCCAGGATTCCCCGTATCATGGCTTACAATAAATCTCACTTTAGTCAGAGGAATCCCCGGTCGTGAACTTCCATATCCAATATAGTTGCGCTCTATAGGAAACATCGCCATTGCTACCAACTCCCGCTCTAGAAGATTACCTTACTTCCTTATATATGTATTCGGTAGCAATGTCCTTATCGCATATTTCTTACGCGAAGAGAAAATCGAAAATATTTGAAGTGAACACCATAAACAACAAGATACTTACAGCCACTCCATAAAAACCGTAAAACCAAACACAATCTTCTTTCGTATCTAAACCGAAAAATTTATTTACCGATTGTAATAATGTGCCACTCTTGCTTTGTTTGTTTCGTAATACTTCCACTCGCTCTACAACATCTGCTGGCATCATAAATCTTTGGTCTACTGTCATTTTCATCATTTATCTCTCCTTAAAATCATTTCCGTTTTGTTTATCTAAGGAGAGTATAGCACGTTCGTTCGTATAGAACAAGCGTTCTTTTTATTTTTATTTTATTTTTCAGCAAGCCAAGTAAAAATCGAGATTACAACGGCAATAATCGGCCCTACTACAACCACACCAAATACCAAAAACAGTAGCCCTTCCCCGAACATCCGAACGGTACTTATTTTTCGAGCTTTCATCGTTCTTGCAAGTTCTCCCTCTAACCTCTTAACCTTCTCTTCTAATTGTTCTACTCGTTCCAGCATTTCATTCTCCATATACAACACCTCATTTAATACTTCAACAAAAAAACGTGATTCCCTCGAAAGGAAATCACGTTTTCTCAAGATATAATATTTTATACCCAACCTCTGAAGCGGCTTGCTTCAGCCATTTTACGAACACCAACCATGTACGCCGCTAAGCGCATGTTCACTTTACGAACTTGTGCTGTTTCATAAATAGAATCAAATGATCTTACCATTACTTTTTCTAAACGTTGTTCTACTTCTTCTTCAGTCCAGTAGTAACCTTGGTTGTTTTGTACCCACTCAAAGTAAGATACTGTTACACCACCAGCACTTGCTAACACGTCTGGAACAAGCAAAATTCCGCGATCTGTTAAAATTTTAGTCGCTTCTAATGTTGTTGGACCATTTGCAGCTTCAACAACGATTTTTGCTTTAATATCATTAGCATTTTCTTCTGTAATTTGGTTCTCAATTGCAGCTGGTACTAAAATATCGCAATCAAGTTCTAACAATTCTTTGTTTGAAATTGTATTGTTAAATAGCTTTGTTACTGTACCGAAGCTATCACGACGGTCTAATAAATAATCAATATCTAATCCGTTTGGATCATGTAACGCGCCGTAAGCATCTGAGATTGCAATAACTTTCGCACCTGCATCATGCATAAATTTAGCTAAGAAGCTACCAGCATTACCGAATCCTTGAACAACAACGCGTGCACCCTTAATATCAATGCCACGTTTTTTAGCAGCTTCGCGAATACAAATTGTTACACCTTTCGCTGTTGCTGTTTCACGTCCATGTGATCCACCTAATACAAGCGGTTTACCTGTAATAAATCCTGGTGAATTAAACTCATCAATACGGCTATACTCATCCATCATCCACGCCATAATTTGAGAGTTTGTGAATACATCTGGAGCTGGAATATCTTTCGTCGGACCTACGATTTGGCTAATTGCTCGTACATAACCGCGGCTTAATCTTTCTAACTCACGGAATGACATTTCACGTGGATCACAGATAATTCCACCCTTACCTCCACCATATGGTAAATCAACAATACCACATTTTAAACTCATCCAGATTGAAAGTGCTTTCACTTCATTTTCTGTTACATTCGGATGGAAGCGAATTCCACCTTTCGTTGGACCAACAGCATCATTATGTTGCGCACGATATCCTGTAAATATTTTAACAGTCCCGTCATCCATACGAACTGGTATTTTCACTGTCATCATACGAATTGGTTCTTTTAATAATTCATATACTTCGTTTGGATAACCCAATTTTTCTAACGCTTCACTAATAACAATTTGTGTTGAATTCAATAGTTCAAAATGTTGTTCCCTTTGTTGTTGTGTTTTTGTTTGAGTTCCCTTTTCGGCTACCATAGTAAGTAAACCCCCTGTAATTTCACTTGTTTAGTAAACCTTCATTGCCTAGTATACACCCTTAAATTTGGAATGCAATAGAAAACGCTAACAAATATATACAAACTATTTTCTGTTGCAAGCGTTTTCACTATTATTATAGTCCTTTTATTACTTTTAGAAAAGTAAAATACTTAAATATTTAAATATTTTTTATTTTCATCAACCACACTCCCATAAAACTGCATATTTTATTTTCAAAAAGTATGTTCGAGTATTTACAATCATCCCTTCCCTTCTCCAAATAAAAACAAAACCTCAGCTATGTTGTATTAGCTGAGGTTTTGTTTTTTCACAAAGTAATTGTGTATTTGTTCTATCGCGTTAACATCCATTAATTCTTTACCGTACTCCATGATGCGATAAATGGTTGCTGTAGACGGATTACCGTATTCCGCTAAAATAGCTATAAAATCCGCCTTTAACAATTGAATTTGTTCCTCTTCTTCCACCCAAAGATAGAAGCGCTCATCCCACGTATATAGCTTTCCGCCAGTTACACCAAGGTTATATAAGCGATTCGACAGGTTAATTACGTCATCTAGAGTAGCAAACTCATATAATATATGCTCACTTTCATCTAGAGTCACTTGCATTTCAATAAACTCGTCACGGAACTCATCATCTGTATCCATTTCTTGATTTTCTTTCGTTACAATTACAACCATCCCTTGTGCTTGTAGAGAAAACACTTCAACTGCAATCGGACCATCTGCTTCAAACCCTAATTCCTTATTTGCTTCTTGCATCATATCACGAAATAATTGCTGTACTTTCGGTGCATTTCTCCATAAATCTTCTTTCGTTAATCCTCGTTCAGATAAATCATCAAATGTTAGAAAAATTTTTATCTTATTGTAATTTAATCGTTCCAGCCTCATCTCATACCCTCCCTACGTAACCAATGCATCTAATTTTTATTATATGAAATAGAAAATAGATGGTTCTTTTCGAACAACTATTCCGACATTTTTAACCATCCATCCCATTCTTCTTTCGTATCACCAATTAAGATTGTTTCAATGTCCAACTGGTTTAGAACGCCTAGCTTTCCGATAAATCCAACAGAAAGAGATTCCCTTTTTTCTTGTAATACATTTATAAAGTTCATCGTCTTTTTCATTTCTTGTTCGTCAGCAAAAGATATAAATACATATTTCGGCTGTATTTCCTCTACCGCTGATAACATACCATCTTCAGCTAAGCTTGTCCTAATATATATCGCCTCATATCCTTTTAAGCGTAAATAAGTTGAAAAAATAAATCCTTTCAATGCATCCTTTTCTAACACAATAACTTTGTGTAAAGAGGAAAACATTGAGGCATTGTGATACACCATCCCTAGACGCGTTTGTAAAAATGATAGTGCATATTGAAATTGCACCATTGAAATCTCATTATTATTTTTTGACGTTAATAATTTGTCTGTCACTCGAAGAACGATACTGGCAACAACCTTTTCAGTTGAATATATACTAAAAGCTTCGTTTAATAATGCAGCAATTGTAATTTCATCAAATTTTAACAAAGCTTGTAGCAAATCGTCCACTAAAACAACTTCTTTATCGAAATGTATCTCTTTTTGAACTGTACTCTGCAAACGATTCTCTTCTAATAACTGAACTGCTTGTCCAATCATCATACCGGAAGAAACTTTTTCCATTAACCATTTTAAAATTTGAATATGCTCTTCTGTATATAAGCGATGCCCAGCTTGATTCCGCTTTGGGGCAATAATTTGATATCGTCTTTCCCATGCACGAAGCGTACTCGGCTGAACTCCAATTATATTCGAAACGGCTTTTATATTATATTTCCCACTAAGAGTTGGCATCATTTCCCTCCGCACAATGTAATGATATGTGTTTGAGCAGGTGCTCGGAAACGAAGTGGTATCAATGTTGTTCCATACCCATTACTAACAAAGAGAATCGTATTCAAATGGTTATATACGCCACCTTTTAAATATTTTTTAGATGGGAATAATCGGATTTGTCCTCCATGCGTATGTCCACTTAACACAAGTGAAATCTGTTCATTTCCAGACATTTTTTTATTATATCAGGGTTGTGACTAACTAGGATACGAAAACCATCTTCTTTACAATCCGCCAATGCCAAATCTAGACGATCACGGTGCAATCCAACATCATCTATACCGAGCAAACAAATTTTCTCTCCTAATTCAGACTCAAATACCACTCTTGTATTATCTAAAACTTTTACGTTATTTTCTAATAATAACGCATCTAATTCATGATATTCTATCTCATAATCATTGTTTCCCCACACAAAATATACAGGACCTATCTCTCTTAACTTTTGAATATTCGCAGAGATTTTTGATAAAGAGACACCTTTCTCTGCTAAATCTCCTCCGATAATTACGAGATCTACTTTTCCTTTTACTTGTTCAATTAACAAATTCGAAATGACCCTTCTATGAATATCAGAAATAAAAAACACATTTACTTTTTGAAAACTTTTCGGAAATTCTTTAAATACTAAAGTATGTTCCAACACCGTATTACGCATCGCTTCTTTATACATCACAAAAAGTAATAAAATCCCCATGCCTATGAGAGTACTGAATAATATAATCCATATCATATTTTTGACTCCCTCCTCATAAAGATAATCCTAGGCTTTTATAACAAACTGTGATCGCTTAACTCGCTAGCTTTCTTGCTTTGTGGACTTATCTTTTATCGGAATTTTTAATTCTTGACCCGCACTCACTTCATCTTCTTGCAAGTTATTATACTTTTTAATTACTTCAATTCCATTTCCATCTGAAAAATATTGCTTCGCTATACTTTCTAAAGTTTCTCCCTCTTTCACAGTATGCGTTATTACTTTTTCAGAATGTTTCTGCGACTCAGATTTAGCTGAATCAAAGAAGATTACTTCAAACGCACTTTTTCCAGCATTATTACTATCACCCTTCACCTGAATATATTTATCCGTGTACCACAAAATACTAATCGGCAGCAGAATGAATAGAAATGTTAAAACCCGGACGAAAATGTGATTTATTTTAAACTTTTGTTTTTTCTCTTTATTTCTATGAATTTCACTACGCGGCGGTAAACTTTCTTTTTCTTCCACTCGCTCAACTTCTAATTCCTCTTCAAAATCAGGAATTCGTTTCCTCATGTTGTTCACCACCACCTTCCATTTATTTTCTTAATTGGAGTCCCATTATAAAATCAACAAGAAAGTGTGCAAAGATTGTTATAAACAAATTTCCTGTCCATTCAAATACATAACCAAAGACAAAACTAATGAAACAGACGAAACAAAACAAAAATGGCTTTGTTATATAACGAATATGTAACACTGCAAATACGAAGCTCGCAATTACAATTCCAAAATGAGTCTGTACTACACCTCTAAATAAAAATTCTTCTGCAAAACCAATCAAGAACGTAATAACGAGTAAGTGTAGAACGGACATTCCTCGAAACATCTTATCGTTAATACCACCATCATCAAACCAAGACTCCGGAAACACTCGCATTGCAACATAATCTAATAACACAATACCAATCGCTAACAAACCACCTATAATAAGTATAGATACTGGTTCCCATTTCCATAAATTAAAGACTTCTTTTACATCTTGAAATAATATATATGCCAGTAAACAGCCAATACCGATAATAATTAACTGTGTTATATATAGATTCAGCCTTATTTCCTGCGGACTCATATCTTCAACATTATGCCTTTGAATGTTCATCATTCCCCCATCTTTTCTAGGCCGAAAAGCTTTTGTAACTCTGTTTCCCAATTATAGTCGAAATCCGATTGTTGCGCTCGTCTTTTTTTATAATCTTCTTTGGTAATACCGCAATAATCGCAGCAATTAATTAACTCTTGCTCTTTCCTATAACCGAACTGTTGCAGCACATATTCACGTCTACACCCTTTAACTTGTATCCATGACTTCATATTTTCTAGCTCACTATATTTATTACGCAACCTTATTTCTACTTCAGCTATTAATCGGTTCATGATTTCATCTGACAAACCTTCTAATAATAATCTTCGTTGTTGTATAATTCCAACCTGTTCGAGATGATAACGAACGAAACGCCAATATTGCTCATTAAATCTTGCTGCATTATAACAAATTTCTTCTACATCTTCTATTGGTAATTCCTTCGTTTGAAACATTCTTTCTTGTAGTAAAGAAAATAAAAATTGTATTTGTGACTTACTTGGCAATTCATCCTCAATGATTGAAATTGGTAAATCATGATCCAACGGACTACATAATAAAATAGCTATACTCGGTTCGCCATCTCTTCCAGCTCTTCCGATTTCTTGTAAGTAAGAGGCTATATTAGTTGGATAATGAAAATGAATAATATATCGCGTATTCGCCTTATTTACCCCCATACCAAATGCACTTGTGCATATTACAAGTTGCAATTGATCGTTCATAAACTGCTGTTGAATTAACATACGCTCTTCATGTTCCATACCACCATGATAAAAAGCTACACCAGTAACACCTTTCCCTCTCAAGTATTCCGTTAACCTTTCTGTCCACGCTCTACTTGAGCAATATACAATCCCCGGCCCTTGTAAATACATCACCTGCTCTAAAAGCGCCTCTTTCTTTTCTTCTATCGTCTCTACAAATTGCACATCCATTGCAATATTAGGACGATCAATAGAGTATACATGTTCCGCGGCATCCTTTAAATTTAAACTATCTGCGATATCCTGCAGTACCCCTTTTGTCGCTGTGGCTGTCAATGCTAATACTGTAGGAGAACCAATATTTTCAATAACTACATTTAGTTTTTTATAGTCCGGTCTAAAATCATAACCCCATTGAGAAATACAATGAGCCTCATCAACAACAAATAATGAAATATGAATTTTCTTCAATTCCCTAATTAATAACTCCGACTGCAACATCTCTGGTGAAACAAAAATAAATTTATATGAAGATAATTTTTTCATCGCTTCTCTTTTTTCATTTAATGTCCGAAAACTATTAAATGCTATCACTCGGTTTTTCACAACATACTTTAATTGTGTCACTTGATCTTCCATTAAAGATAATAACGGTGATACAACAAGCACTGTTCCTTCTCGCATAAGCCCCGGAAACTGATAGCACATAGATTTCCCTCTTCCAGTCGGAAGCATTGCTATCACATCTTTTCCTTCTAATAAATCTGTAAGTACTCCTTTTTGACCTGGACGAAATTCAGAATATCCAAACCACTTATATAAATATTCTTCAAGTTTCATTTACACCCTCCATCCGCGCTAATACAAGACGAACTTCAAAATAAGAGATATCTTCTCCAACCGCTTGTTTCAAAACACGTAACTTCCGCGTTTGCAATGCTTCAATTACTTTTATTACTTTGTCTATCTTTTCTTTTTCCATAAACATTTCAATAGAAAAATCTTTTTCTCGCAAAGCAATTTCAACAAAATGATCTTCTATCGTTGCAACCTTTAAATTCCGAATCGTCGCTATTTCTTCTAAAGAACGTCCTTGTCTCCAAAAATTATATGTTTTTTTCGTGGATAAACTAAATAATTCAGCTCTCTCATTTGGATAAGATATAATTTCAGCTAATAGTGGAAATTCATTTTCTTTATCACGAACTTCTTGTATAAAGAAATGTATTGTACCCCAAAATAAAAAATACACCCTGAATATATCTTGTTTCGTAATTTCTGCTAATTGTTGCAATGTACAACCAATGCGTTCATAACCTGTTAATCGATATGTTACAATCGTCGCTTCTATCGCATTACTCTTTTCTAAAAGATTATGTACTTCCGTCCATAGTTTTCTCGCCAACTCACTTCTCTTATATGGCCTTCCTGTTAGAAAACGTTTCACCCACATCATTATTTCTGTATCTTGCTGAATTGGAATAAACCTCGTATTATTCTGTTGTAAATTTGATATGGTTTGAATAATTAATGATAATCTTTTCCAAAATGTTTCACCTAATTCACCATAATGTAAACCATGCAAATGCGCCGGAAAAGCATAAACTTCCTCCCATTTATGTAACTGCATTTTACCCGTAGGTGTTAACACATATGTATTTTCATGTATTTCTTGAATAAAATCCGCTTGCAACAACTTTGCAACTTCACCATCATAGTCATTTCTATTTAATGATTTATATATTCCGAACAAAAAAGAAATTCGGAACATATTTCCATCTTGTAAAGTTTGCGAAGAACGTTTGCCCTTTAGTAAATAATAAATAGAAGAAACGGTTCTTTCACCATTCAATTGTTTTAAACAATGCAACAAAGTATATTGTATTTGCATGACCGCTTCCACCTTCCAATCTTAACTTCATTCTTTTCAGTACAATTACACTATCTACTGTCGCTCATTAAACTTATCATATAAGAACTATATACTTGTATATATTCTATTGTATCAAACGAAATCATATTTACGTATTTTGAAAATCTTATGACATAATTCAAAAATAAGTTGACACTCTAATTGATAAGCATTATCATTATAATTTTATGTTGAAAAGTTTTACAAACCGTTTTACAATAAGGTTATAATTTTTATGGCGAGCTTTTCACATACATATTATCAGGAGGGAAAAAAGATGGCAAAATATACAATCGTTGATAAAGATACTTGTATTGCATGTGGTGCTTGTGGCGCTGCTGCACCAGACATTTATGACTATGATGATGAAGGTATTGCATTTGTAACATTAGATGATAACCAAGGTATCGTTGAAATTCCAGATGTATTAATTGAAGATATGATGGATGCATTCGAAGGCTGTCCAACTGACTCAATTAAAGTTGCTGACGAATCATTCGACGGAGACGCTTTAAAATTCGAATAGTCTTTTATTAACTTCAAAAAATGCCCCTCATATTGATGAGGGGCATTTTTTGTATCTAAACTTTATTTTCCTTAATAAAAAACCATTAGTAGTTTCACACTACTAATGGTTTTAGTATATATTATGCATTTTTCATTTTTGCAAACACCCATACTTTCAGGCGTGAGAATAATGCTACAAATACAATTGTTACAACAATCCCTTTAATTAAATTAAATGGTAAGATTGCCGTTACAACCGTTGTTTTTATAGCTTCGCTAGACATAGCTGGTGAATTTAAAAACCAAGTGTACGCCGGGAATATGATGATGTAGTTTAATACACTCATAATAAGTGCCATTGTAATTGTCCCTAGCATTAATCCTGTAGTTAAACTCTTCACAGTACGATACTTTCTAAATAAGAAAGCTGCTGGCCCAATAAATAAACATCCTGCAATAAAGTTTGCAATTTCTCCAACTGGTACTCCCGTTAGACTTCCTTGAATCCCGTAATGTAAAATGTTCTTTATCGCCTCTACAATCACTCCTGCTACTGGTCCAAAGATAATTGCCGCAATTAGAGCTGGTACATCACTAAAATCAATTTTCAAAAATGGCGGAAGCCCTGGGAACGGGAAATCCAACATCATTAGTAAATATGCAATACTACTTAGCATCGCTACACTCACCATCTGCACTACACTGTTTTTTTGTTTCATCTTTCTCTCTCCTTTTCCATCGATCATCTCATGGAAAGTGGAAAGGTTCTGCTATGCCTATTTTTTCATAGAACGAAAAAACCCTTTGTGTTTTACACAAAGGGAGAATTTAAGGCACATCAAACAGACGTTCAAATCCATATCTTTTTTGAACGCTTGAACCTCCATCTTCTCCCATCCAGACTATACTGTCGGCTTTGGAATCACACCAAATCCTGCCTTAACGGCTCGCGGGCTTAGAACAAAATCATAAATAGTTCATCACCGCCGGTCGGGATTTTCACCCTGCCCCGAAGATAGACCGATATTCTATTTTCCCCTTCATTATACAACAACCTCATAACATTGTGAACTAAAAAATTGTAACTTATTTAAAATTAGTTATTTATTTTTCGTAACAAAAAAAATAAATTGCGAGATATTTTACAATACAATCCATATTTTTTATTATTCGGCATTTCTCTTTTGAATTACCTAGTCATATATAATTAAAAGTGATAAGATATTGAATTGTTAAGATAAGAACATTTTCTGAGTTATGGAGGAAATGTCATGAAAAAAGACAAGAGACATTCTATTCGAGAAGCAATGAAAAAAAACTTAAGAAAAGAATACTTTTACTTAAAAAAAGAATTACTTTTCTACTGCCCAATTGATTTAGGCACATTCTCAAACGAGACATACTATGCTACTTTCGATGAAGATGGCATCAGTATTTATCAGTATGATAAAAAAACAGAAAGTAAATTAAAATTGTGTGAGCGTCATCCGTGGAAGAGTTGGAATAAAGTGAAGATTGATCACTATTTGACAACTTCTCAATTTATTTTTCAGGGTGAGCGAAATTGGATCTTATCTCTTTTTCAAAAAGGAAAAGAAGCTCAAAAAATTATTGAAGAGCATACATCTTTACAAACAGAAGTTGTTTCCCGCTCTTTCTTAAAAAAACTTCCTGGTTTTCGTTCTAATACACCACTGAATAAATACATCGGTAGTATTTGTTACACTGCACTTATTGCATTTTTATTAAAATGGATGATTCCATTTCAAGCACCACAAATCGCCCTGTATTCTATTTCGATTGGTTGTATGCTTCTTGGCCTACTTTGTTTGACAATCGGTTTAATTGAACCGACTATCGTACTGTTTCGAACAAAAGAGAAAACAAGAACAAAAGTTTTTTACTTATATAGCTATTTAGCTATTTCTGGATTTATATGTGTCTTTATTTTTTGGTAAAAGAAGCCGTCCCAAAATAAATTTTGGGACGGTTTTCTTTTAGATATAGATGCTCTGATTCACTCAATAGTTCTAACAAAAGCGCCCATATAATTTCATTTACATTGAATCTTATTTAAGAAGAACATAAATTTGTTCAAAGTTTAATTTTTGAAGCGTTTCCTTTACTTAACATATAATTGTTGATTAGGATAAATTAGCTCTTGCTGCAATCCATTTTTTTCTTTAATTTCCTTAAGTGTCATACTAAATTTCCGTGCAATACTAACTAAAGTATCGCCTTTTTGTACGACATATAATGACGAAGAAACAACTTCATTTCTTTGTTCACTTAAAACAAGCAATGGGTTCATCGCATTCTTTTTCGCCATCGTCCATCTTCCTTGATGAAGTTCTAGATGTAAGTGCGCACCTCGCGATTCTCCCGTGTTCCCTACTTCTCCAATTTTTTCTCCTTTGGAAATATAATCTCCTTGATTCACATATCTCTTATTTAAATGTGCATATACAGCCTCATATTCTCCGTGTTTAATAAATACAACATTTCCATAACTACTTGAATAATAAGACCTCGTTACCTTACCATCTTGGATAGCTGCCACAGGCGTTCCAATCGGCGCAGCTACATCAATACCATAGTGTTTTCCATGCCTTGTCCCAAAATAATCACTTATCTGACCTTCAACAGGCCATGTCCATCGATTTTCTTCTGCATAAACATGTAATTGAGATACAAACAGTATACTCAATAACATGACACCGCATTTTAAAACTTTCATATACATCCTCCGTTTTCTAATTACCACCATACCTTCTCTATTTTGGTATATTACAGAAAAAAGTATACAAAAAAAGAAAGTGAATTACTCCACTTCCTTCTCTTTTTTATCACGAAAAACTAATGCACTACGGTTATACTCCACATCTTTCACTTGTAATCGGGCATTTATTACTCGAGCTATCGCAAACAAATAATCAGATAATCTATTTACATACTTTAATACAACTTCATTTATTTTCACTTCTTTTTGCAATGATACTATAGAGCGTTCTGCTCTCCTTACAACAGTACGTGCAATATGAATAGTAGCCGCCGCCTCGCTACCACCTGGCAAAATAAAGCGTTCTAGTGGCGGGGCTTCTTCTATATATAAATCAATCTTTCTTTCTAAACTTTCAACCATCTCAATTGTCACTTTATAAGGAATTTTTTGTTCCACTATTGCCAAGTCTCCTCCACAATCAAATAGTTCATGTTGAATATTTTCGAGCTCATTGTAAATATCTATAAAAGCCCCACCTTGAAGCTTAGTCATTGCATATCCAATATGAGAATTTGCCTCGTCTATTGTTCCATACGCTTCCACACGGATATCATCTTTATCAACCCTGCCACCTATTACACTTGTCGTTCCTTTATCTCCTGTTTTTGTATATAATTTCATTTCTTCACAGCACCTCTCTTGTTATTCTTTATTCGAGCAACATAGAAAAAAGTTCTACCATTCTTTATTTAATTGAGTTTACAAAAAAATAAAAAACAGCAGAACTTTATTCATTATCAACTTTAAAAACGCATATCTAAATTATACGATTCGGTAAATATACAGAGAATGTAGTTCCTTCTCCAACAACACTTGATACAGAAATTTTACCATCATGGCCTTGAACAATATTTTTCGCAATCGCAAGCCCGAGTCCTGTTCCACCCTTTTTCCCACGTGTTCTTGCTTTATCAGCTTTATAGAAACGATCAAATAAAAATGGAATATCTTCTTCTGGAATGCCTGCACCCGAATCTTGTACTTCAAAAATAAGACCGTTATTTTTCGTATCAATTACAAGCGTTACATGTCCGCCTGCATTCGTATGACGTATTGCGTTATCAATTAAATTCGTCAATACTTGTTCCATACGATCTGCATCAAACGGGTATTGTTCAATTGGATCTTTGAAATCAACCGTTAACGCGACCTCTTTATCCTTTGCAATCCCTTGGAATTTACGACCAATTTTTTCAACAAACGGATGTATATCCACTTCACCAATATGTAACTCTACATGACCGCTTTCCATACGAGCTAAATCTAACAATTCATTTACAAGTTTACCTAAACGAACAGATTCATCATAAATAATTTGAACAAACTCATCTATTTCCTCTTTCGTTTGCACAATATCATCTAAAATCGCTTCACTATACCCTTGCAGCATGACCATTGGTGTACGAAGTTCATGTGATACATTCGCAATAAAATCTTGACGCATCTTTTCAAGACGACGTTCTTCCGTCATATCTCGCAGCACTGCTACAGCTCCACGAATTTTCGTTTGATTGTAAAGCGGCGTCATAAGAACTACATAGTTTCCTTTTTGTAAATTAATTTCAACAACTTGTTGTTGTTCGCTTTCTACAACGAGATGGAATAATTCCACAAGTTCAGAAGGTAATTTTTTACTTAACTCTATCTCTTTTTCTTCTTGCCAAACTTGTAAGAAATGTTCGGCCGGCGGATTGATTACAACGACTTCACCTTCTTGATTTAACGTAATAACCCCATCTGCCATACTACTCAAAATACTTGCTAACTGCTCTTTTTCTTGTTGCAAGGCGTTCATATTAAACTTCAACTGTTTTCCCATTTGATTTAAGGCCGTTGCAAGCTCACCAATCTCATCCTGAGATACCATAGGAGCCTTTGCATCAAACTTCCCACGTGACACTTCAAAAGCAACCTCACGCATTTTACGAAGCGGTGCTGTAATCCGAGTAGATAAGAAGAACGCAAAGAAAGTTGTTAATATAATCGCAATTCCAGCCGATAAGAAAATAAAATCAGTTGTTCTTTCCATACCTTGTATCGGTACTTGTAAAGATTCATATACGAACACTGCACTTTGATTTTTTGATTGCACTGGTTTTCCGACGATCATAATATCATTTTCGGTGTTTTTATTCTTCCTACTATTAGACGCTTTTCTAATATTATTCTTAATTTCTTTTTTGTCTGTAAACACAGCCGCTAATTCTTTATCTTCTTTTAAGTCATCCATTGTAAGAGTGACTAACCCTTCTTGTTTCGGTGAAGAAGAGATTTCTTTACCATCTTCTACAATAATAATCCTTGAAAGTGGGTCAGAGAATTTGTAAGCGATATTCTCAATCGTTTTTACATCGGCACCTTCTTCAATTAACTCTGAAACACTTGTTGCAACTTTTTGAAGCCTAGCTTCACTCATATCAACATAATACGTTCTAAAAAACTGTGAAAGTAAAATCGCAACAAATCCAAGAACAAACGAAACGAGAAGTAATATGGTCATCCATAACTTCCCTACTACACTTCTCCAAAGCATCAGTCGTTCACAACCTCAAATTTGTAACCTACACCCCAAACAGTAACGATCATTTTCGCTGCATCTGGTGATTTTTTGCTTAACTTCTCACGTAAACGCTTTACATGTGTATCAACTGTACGTAAATCTCCGAAGAATTCATATTGCCATACTTCTTTTAACAGTTGCTCACGATCGAATACTTTATCAGGAGCTTTCGCTAAAAATAATAGTAACTCATATTCTTTCGGCGTTAAGTTTACTTCATTACCATCTGCAGTAACACGGTGTGCATCGTTATCAATTGTTAAGTGCGGGAATACAGTAACATCTTTTGTCGTTGTATCTTGTGTAAAGAATGTTGTTGGTACAGCACGACGTAATACCGCTTTCACACGTAGTACGACCTCACGTGGACTAAATGGCTTTACAATATAATCATCTGTTCCAACTTCAAATCCTTGTACTCTATTTACTTCTTCACCTTTTGCTGTCAGCATAATAATTGGTGTCGCTTTCTTCTCACGAACCCCTTTACATACTTCAATGCCATCTTTACCAGGCATCATAAGATCTAATAAGATTAAATCGTAATCATTTTGCAACGCCATTTCTAAAGCTGTATCACCATTATCTGCTTCTTCAATCGTATATTGTTCTCTTTCTAAGTACATTTTCAATAAACGACGAATACGATCCTCATCATCTACAATTAAAATTCTTGATTCATTTTCCATCTCTACCCGCTGCGCACTCTCACCTCAGCGGTTCACACCTACCCTTCTTTAACTATTATGTTGCGCTATTCTCGTTTATTTAAGCAATCTTCTAAATGTTTCACTTCCCATATTATGCTTCACAAGAATAATAAATTTTGTTCAATTTTTTTCCAAAACTATGTATTTTTTTTGAACAGCATATAATGTCCTCGACATCATTTTACAAAATCAACCGCTACTTTGTCATGTTTTTCTCAAAAAAGAAGAAAAGTTGACAAAAATAAAATAGGAAAGTGACATGCACTCCCCTATTTTATTTCTCTATGCATATGAATGTAAACCGGCAATAATTAAGTTTACTACAATAAAGTTAAACATAATGATTGCAAAACCAATTACTGCAAGCCAAGCTGACTTCTCTCCATGCCATCCTTTTGATAGGCGTAAATGTAATACTGCCGCATAAAAGAGCCAAGTGATAAGTGCCCAAACCTCTTTTGGATCCCAACCCCAAAAACGTGTCCACGCTATTTGTGCCCAAATCATCGCAAAAATTAATGCACCTAATGTGAACACTGGGAATCCAATTGCAATAGATCGATATCCGATTTCATCTAGTAAATCACTATTCGTATTCTTTACTAACGGCTGAAGTGCCGCCGATACTCGCTTCCGTAAAACAAGTCTTAATACAATATACAGTAATGTTCCAACTAACACTGACCAAATAACAGTATTTAATTTTTTCGCATTTACAATCGCTGGAACTTCAACTGCCGGTTCTAATTTATTTTCTGTCAGTAACTTCCCTTCGTGCGGTCCAACTAAAGCCGGAAGATTGTATTTCATTTCCACTTGTTGTTCATTTTTATCAATCCATTGAAACTTCGCTTCATATTTCATACTAGAAAATACCGTTGTTACTCCAATAAATCCAACTGTACAAACAAGTGTAAATACTACCGTCTCTAGCCAAAATGTACGTTTACTTCTCGTCGATTGATCTACATTTTTCAATAAATACATAACACCTGTAATAAAACTAATCGCTAAAATGGCTTGTCCTGCTGCTGCCGTCGTCACGTGAATATGTAACCAATTACTTTTTAAAGATGGAATAAGCGGAGATATTTCCCTCGGAAACATACTTGCATAGGCAATTAATAAAAGCGCAACTGGTAATGCAAATAGTCCGATTATGCTTACACGGTACATAAAATACATGACAATAAATGCTCCTACAAGCATCATGCCGAAAAATGTACCGAATTCAAAAAAGTTACTAACTGGCGCATGTCCTGATGCAATCCACCTTGTAACAAAATATACTGTTTGTGCAATAAACCCTAAAATTGTAATCGTTATTCCTACATTTGCCCATTTATGACCCTTTTCTTTAATTGCTCCCCCGAAAAATAGAGTGGCAATTAAATATAAAATAAATGCGGTAAAGAGAAAGTTACTACTTATTTGCACCATATCGTTTCCCCACCTTAACTAATTTTTTTATCAATTACTTTATCATTTGGCTGTGGAATTGCTGTACCTTCTAGTACTCTTTCAATATCTTTCTTTAAACCGAACCAATTTTTATTTGTATGCCCTGCAATCCACCATTCATCATTAACACGTTGTATCCAAATACGGCGATGATTCCAATACATACCTTGAATGACACCAACCATAAATATAAATCCTCCAATGCCGAGAATCCAAAGCGTTAAATCTTTTCTTACAGTAAGTGCTGTTGCATTTTGCATTTCAACACCTGCAAACGACATTTTATATTTGTTGTTTCCATCTGGTTCTATATTTTGCTGAATACCAACAAAACTCACTTCACCATCTGGTGTTTCAGGTGTAAACATTTTAAATACAAATGCAGGATTGTTTGGTAATTTCGTTTTTGTATTTGGTTTTCCATTCTCATCAAAATAAAAATCAGGAAAATAGCTTAATAGTTCTAGAGAATAACCATTTCCTAAATCATATTTTTCCTTAGGATTCGTTAAATCTACTTTAATTGGTCCCCACTTTTGATTATTTTCTTTATTTTGCAAGTTAAAGGACATACTTTTAAATTCACTTTCTTTATAATCCACTTGATACACTGCAAATTGATCAAATTTCAGTGGTTCATTCACTCGAATTTCCGCTTCTTTTACTTTTTCTAATTTCGGTTTTTGTCCTGCTATATTTTCTCCTACTGCTTTATATAATACGGCATTCGTTTGGAAGTTTTTCGCAATCATTTTATCTCCTACACGATCAATCGCTTCATCAAAAACTTCCTTGTCCTTACTTTTATCATAAACTTCTTTTATAAATTTCTCGTTTTTTAAGTAGTATTGTCCATCCGTCCCTGGTATTTCTTTCGTTTCACCGTCACGTAACCAAAGTGCTTCGTCTACGTACATACTCGGTAAAAAACGAAGCATCGCACCGAATAAAAAGATAATAAGACCGATATGATTTACATATGGACCCCAACGCGAGAAGCGTCCCTTTTCTGCTAAAACGTTTCCGTCTTCCACTTTCACGTTATAGTTTCTTTTCTTTAAATTCTCTTGCACTCTTTCCAGGTCACCTTCTTGCGGTGTACCAGTCCCATATAATCTCTGTCTCTTTAAAAAACTAGGATGTCTTTTTACGCCTTGCTTTTTTAAAGCTTTATAAAGTGGAATAACGCGGTCTAAACTACATATCACAAGTGAAATACCGATAGAAGCAATCAAAATCATATACCACCATGAACCGTATAAATTATTAAACCCTAATTGATAGTATAATTGTCCTAAAAATCCGTATTCTTGTTTATAATATTCAGCTGGTGCAATACCTGGAGTTATGTACATTTCTTGCGGAAATATAGTTCCTATCGCTGATGCAGCTAAAGTTATTACGATTAGCCATACACCTACTTTTACAGAAGAGAAAAAGCTCCAAATTTTATCGACTATCGTTTTTGTCTGCGTGAGAGATCTCCGTGCACTCCCCTCATAGCGCATATCCAATAGTTTTGCATTTTCATTGCTTTCAAATGGTTTCCCGCAAGCTTCACAAAAAACGGTTCCTATCGGATTAACATGTCCACATTCACATTTAATTTCTTTCAACACTCTCACCGCCCCTGTATCTATATGTACTATTGTATATTCTAACCTCAAGTTACCGCAATACTCAGAATTTTTAAACCAGAGGCACTATAAACACGCACCCCTTATGTAAAGGCTTTCTTTATTACGGAGTAATTTTCTTTAAATACCCTTCTAACTGTTCTTTCGTTTGTTCCCCTATAATTTGCTCCACTACTTTTCCATCTTTATCAATCAAAAAGCTTGTCGGTAAAGGACCTACTCCATATGTTCCTATAATCTTTTGTCCTTTATCAATGGCAACTGGGAATTTCAAACCATATTGGTTCACAAAGTTCTTTACTGCAATATCCGTTTCATCTGCATCTAACGCTATGATTTCAACGCCTTTTTCTTTATACTTTGGATATAATTCATTCATATAAGGCATTTCTTTTTCACAAGGTTTACACCACGTGCCCCAAAAGTTTAAAAATACACCTTTTCCCTTTAAATCTTTTAGTTCAATTTTCTTTCCTTCTAAATCCGTCACAATAAAGTTAGGTGCTTCTTTTCCGATTTGCATTTTCTCTTTATTAGCAAAGAATCCTTGATAAAGGGTAAATCCTACAGCACCACATAAAATGAGTAGAATAATAACGCGAAATAATAAGCGATTTTTCTTCATATTACCTCTCCTCTCCTCGGTAAATGTTATGTATTATCTTCTGTAAATGTTGTATTGAATAAATCACCAGCAGAGCACTCCACTGGTGAATTTTTAACTCTATAGCTTATCTTGGCTTTGTAGAAGCAAGCGCGCGTAATTGTTTCACCTCATGTGGTGTCAATTCTCTCGCATCACCAGGTCGCAGGCTTCCTACTTCTAAGAAAGCATAACGTTCACGTTTTAATTTCACTACTTTACAGTCTAACGCTTCAAACATACGACGTACTTGACGATTACGTCCTTCATGAATTGTTAATTGTACAATAGCCATCTCTTTACGCTTGTCCCAAGAAATAATTTTCACACGTGCTGGTGCTGTTTTACCGTCTTCTAACGTAACACCGCGTTCTAACATGCGAATTTTCTCACCTGTTAATGGCCCTTTTATTTTTGCAACATATGTTTTTTCAACTTTATATCTAGGATGCATTAATACGTTTGCGAAGTCCCCATCGTTTGTCATTAATAATACGCCAGACGTATCATAATCTAAGCGTCCGATTGGGAATAAACGTTGTGTAATTTCCGGGAAAAAGTCCGTTACAACACTTCTTCCTTTATCGTCTGATACACTTGAAATTACGCCAGTTGGTTTATATAGTAAAAAATAAACAGGTGCTTCTTTTTCAAGAGGGATGTTATTTACTTCTACTTTATCTTGAGGAGTTACTTTTGTCCCTAACTCTTTCACTATTTTTCCATTAACTTTCACTTTTCCTTGCTGAATTAATTCCTCAGCCTTTCTTCTCGATGCAATACCTGCTTGCGCAATCACTTTTTGTAATCGTTCCATTTCTTTTTTTCACCTCGAATTTATCTTACCTTACATTAGAAAGACTTGGCAACCGCATACGCTTTACGGCTATTCGCTTCATCTTACTTAAACAACATAGCGATGATAATAAACATATAAAGGTCAAATCATGTTTTTACCCTTTATTATTGTCCATATTTTTCATATTTCTCACAATAAAAGTTCATCATTTTGTCAAAAATACCACATAAAAAAACCACTATTAAGCTACACCTTAATAGTGGTCGTATACGTATTATAAGCGAAATAGCGTAAAAAATGAATAGTATTACTGAAACAATAAAGAAACGAACACAATTGAGCATATAATCCCGATTAAATCTGCAAAAAGTCCTACTTTTAGTGCATCCCCCATTTTTCTAATCCCAACCGCTCCAAAATATACAGTTAAAATATAGAAAGTCGTATCTGTGCTCCCTTGCATCGTAGAAGCCAATCTCCCAATAAACGAATCTGGCCCATATGTTGCAATTAAATCGGTCGTAATACTTAAACCAGCAGAGCCTGAAATAGGGCGTATAAGTGCTAAGGGTACAATTTCTGCTGGAACATGGATCAAATCTAACATCGGCTTCATTACCGATATCATTGCATCTAACGCACCTGAAGACCGGAATATAGAAATAGACACAAGCATTCCAACCATAAACGGTAAGATGGAAATTGCAATTTGAATCCCTTCTTTTCCTCCCTCAACGAACGATTCATACGTCGGCACTTTCTTTATTGTGCCATATAAAAGGATAAAACCAATTACACAAGGGATTACCCATAAGGAAATTGTATTTACAATGCTCATTTTTTCCGCCCCTTTCTACTCCTTCTTCGGTAAAAATAGCGGTCAATCCAAATTGCCCCAATCATAGAAAGTACTTGTGCAATAAATGTTACCCCAACAATTTCAGTAGGATTCGCTGATTCATACGTCATTCGAATGGAAATGACTGTCGTAGGAATTAATGTAATAGCTGATGTATTTAATGCTAGAAACGTCACCATAGAACGGCTCGCCGAATCCTTTCCTCCATTTAACTCTTTCAGTTGTTCCATCGCTTTAATACCAAGAGGGGTCGCTGCATTACCTAGACCAAAAAAGTTTGCCATCATATTTGATAGAATAAATCCCATAGACGGATGATCCTTTGGTATTTCTGGAAACAACCTTTTTACTATCGGCATAAAAAGTGTAACTAATTTTTTTAACAATCCGGCTTCCTCTGCAATTTTCATTAAACCGAGCCAAAATACTAAAACACTAATAAGTCCTATACAAATCGTTACCGCATCTTTTGCTCCGTCAAATACAGCTTTATTCACTTCTTCCATCGTTCCATTTATCATGGCGTATACAATCCCAATGACAGCCATCGCTACCCATACGAGATTAACCATCGTTCCCAACACCTATCATGTAAGAAAAAATTTCTTTCACATTATTCCAGTAAAGTCCCGTTGTAGCTACTAACTTTCGTTTACTATAAAATAAATTCCGTTCTCCAACTTTTTCATTACCAACATAAATGTCTGTCTTCCCAACCTTTACTCCATCCGTAAGTTTTGTACTTTTATCGAGTTCAACTTTTAATACTACGTTCTTTTTTTCTTCTTCAGTTAACGGTACCGAAAAACTATTTTTCGTATAAACATGGTTGGCATACTTCTTTTCATTTATTTCAGCAATTGCTCCTTGTCCTAAAACTTTCGTTTGTTTGAAACGGTCAAAACCTTTATCAAACAAATTCATATGATCATCCCAATCACTAGAGGCACTCAAAGTTACGACAATTAAATCTAGTCCACCTTTTGATGCCGTTGTAACAAGCGTTCGCCCAGCTTTCTTCGTAAAGCCTGTTTTTCCCCCTGTTGCAAATTCATAATAAGACGTTACCAGCTTATGTTTATTTTTCCACGGGTAATCCCAAGAATCTGATTTATATGTTTTGGTTCCAAAGATTTTCTTAAATGTCTCGTTTCCCATTGCATATTTCGTTAATAATGCCATATCGTAAGCCGACGAATAATGTGATCCATCTCCATCTAAGCCATGAGGGTTTGAGAAGTGCGTATCTTTCATTCCAATTTCTTTCGCTTTTTGATTCATTAAATATACGAATCCCTCTATACTCCCACCCACACTTTCAGCAATTACTTGCGCTGCGTCATTACCAGATCTAAGCATGAGTCCGTATACTAAATCTTCTAACTTCACTTTTTGTCCAGGCTTTAAATAGATTGCCGATCCTTCCACCCTCACCGCTTCATTACTAACTGATACCATTTCTTTCATCTTCCCTGATTCAGCAGCTAATAAGGCGGTCATAATTTTTGTTATACTAGCAATTTTTTGAGGCTCATGTTCTGCCTTTCCGTATAATACACGACCAGACTGTTGCTCCATTAATACAGCATTTCGAGCACTAACATTGCTGTTCATCTTTGCATATGTAGGAATCGGCATAACGCTTGCATACATCATAAGAAGCGTAATGATTACACAAATTCGTCTCATATTTCCCCCCACGTCCTTTTGGCACTTTTTGTACAAGTGTATGCTTGGCCTTTTAAAATATGAACGAAATCTTCCTTCTACTTCCATTAAAAAAGACGCAGAGAATTTGCGTCTAATATGGTGTCCATTCAATTTGTTTCGCAGTTTCAAACCTTTTTTCTACATCAGGCCAATTTACAACATTCCACCAGTTTTTAATATATTCATCTTTTCGATTTTGGTATTGTAAATAATACGCGTGTTCCCAGACATCTAGTACAAGGAGCGGTATCGTATCCCATTGTGTAAATAATTGATGAAGTGTACTTTGCAAAATTTCTAACCTTCCAGACCGGGGTACCCAAACGAGAATTGCCCAGCCTGAACCTTCTACTTTAGAGGCTGCTTCTGTAAAATGTTTTTGGAAACGTAAAAAGCTCCCAAAATCTTGTTCAATTTGTTGTGAAAAAGTTCCTCTTGGACTTCCACCGCCGTCTTTTTTCATGTTATTCCAAAATATCGTGTGTAAGTAATGACCTGACCCATGAAAAGCCGCTTCCCTTTCCCAATGCTTAATTAAATCAAATTTATTTGTTTTTCTCGCTTCTTCCATCATCTTCTCTGCTTTATTTAATCCTTCCACGTAACTCCGATGATGTTTATCATGATGTAACATCATAATCTCTTTAGAAATATACGGTTCTAACGCATTATATGGATAAGGTAATGGCGGGAGTGTATGTCCTCCAATTGGGACAGCTCGTTCACTATCCCCTCTTTCATATAATTCATATTCCTCTTCTTCTTGCATAAATACTTCCTGCAAGTGATGCTGAATATGTTCTACATCATCGCTTATTTCATACATAAACTCTGCATCTGTTTCATACTCATGCTCTTTCATACGCTCTAATAACGTCTGAATTTTATAAGCAAGCATATGGACATCATACACTTCCATTGCGCGACTATCTAATACGTGAAGAACACTTTCACACCAATTTTCTACTTCATGAAAGTAATCTGTAAATACACCTTGCTGATTCATGTTGCACCTCCCTAATGCTATCCACTTAACTATATTCAATGAAAATCCCTTATATAACTGTACAAAAGGAAAAGAAGCTAAGTCACCTTAGCTTCTTTTCCTCAATCAATATTTGTGTAACATCTTTGTCTGATAATCCGTCTCATAATATTCTAGTTCTTCACGCATCAATTGAAATTTACCTTCTAAACTCTTCATCACTTGCTCTAAAGATGCAGGTGGTGTTTGTTGAAAAACGATAGAATTTTTCCCTGTATATGCAGACCGACTATTTTCATACCAATGATCACTCTTCGGTGAAAAAAACTCTGCAATTACTTGATGGTAAATCTTATATAAAATTTTTTCAGCTGCTGTTTTTCGAAATGGCTGGCTATTCAACAAAACAAAACATGCATCCTGTCCTTCTTCGCAAAAAACGAGAAGTCGTCTCATTGATGCTAATAACCCTTTATAATATCGCTCATTCCCTGCTGGTGTTTCCTCTAATAAAGAAGGTAACGTATGATAATTTACATAATTGGTTATCAAATTAATAGCATCTTCTAAAAATATAGAAACTTGTTCTGTTTGATTTTCAACCATCAAATTAGACATTTTTTCTCTCTCCTTTGCCATTTCACGCTATTTCTACTCTTTTATTTTTATGTAATTCAGCCAATATTTCTTGTACTTTCGACACCGTTCCCTCATCAAAATATTGTTGAAATTCTTCCATATTATTTAAATACAAACGTTTTTGCGCACGAAGCTCCTTATCTTTCATTAAACAACATATCGCTACAATATCGCGCAAATATATGTTTTGTTCTTCTACTTTATACACTGGATTTCCTTCAAAAGGAGTAATTTCTTCTAAAACTTCTTCAAAATATCGAACGTATAAAACCGAAAAAGTTTTCTCTTTACCATTTAATATATATGTCACTTCAGATCTGTTAAAAAAATCTTCTGATGTATTAGGTTTCTCTTTTTCTAACTCATATCCTACGTAACCTTTTATAATCATATACTCCCCCCTCACCCTTCTTTCACCTTATTCTAACTTAATTTTCCGATAAACAAAATATTCTTTTAAATATACCTATATAAAAAATAGCTCCCCTATACAGGAAATTACCTTTTTATTTTTCTTGAAGTTTGTCATAATAATATTATTGTCTCAGTTTTCTTATACAAGGAGAGTTGTATTTATGTCGTTTTCATGGAAACGTTTCTTACAAATCGGGAAAATTATCTTCCCATTTGTTGTATTAACAATTGTATTCTTTCAAGCAAAAAAAGAATTAGCGGGCATTTCTTTTTTAGAAGCGATTGATACAATTAAAAACATTCCAACTGGAGGAGTCTTTTTAGCAATTACACTTGGTGCATTCGCTGTATCAACAATGTTCTTTTATGACTATGTTATGCTTCGTTACTTAAAAGCTGATATTCCTGTCCAAAAGATTTTCCGTATCTCGTGGATTGCTAATACTTTAAATGGATTTATCGGGTTTGGTGGTCTTGTTGGAGCCGGCGTACGCACAATGCTTTATCGTCCATATATAAAAGAAAATGGAAAACTTATTAAAAGTATCGCTTGGATGACAACTGCCTTTATTAATGGATTAGCCATTCTTTCATTTCTTGGTCTTATCGGAATATTAGACACGAGATTTATTTTGCATGAAAAACCATGGCTATGGCCTGTTCTTATCTTCTTCGCTCTTTTCGTCCCTATATATATCGGATTTTCTAAATTAAAAAATAGAAAAGCGACGCAAACAGAGGAACAAGAAGAAGAGGAGAAAAACCCAACTGTTTTATACTCATTAGTTTCATTAGTCGAATGGGTATCTGCTGGTATTGTTATGTACGTCATATTACTATTATTTGGCATTGAAATCGAATTCCAAAAGTTTTTAGGCGTATATGTTATTGCTGCTTTAGCTGGTGTCGTTAGTCTTGTTCCTGGTGGCCTTGGATCATTTGATCTTGTCTTCTTAACTGGGCTTGGGCAATACGGCATCGATACAGGTGTTTTACTCCCTGCTATGTTATTATATCGTCTCGTCTATTACATCTTGCCCTTCTGCCTTGGTCTCATTTTTGCAGCTTTTGAAATGACAGGAGTAGCCATTAAAAAGTTTGAAGATAAACCTTTTATTGCGCCTGCATTAGAGACAACTGGTGTTATATGGACTTTGCAGCGTGACTTTCTAGGAAAGTTAGGTTCTTGGGCATCTGCTGCTTTAACAGTATTTGCTGGCTTAATGGTTATTTTATCAACCATTCTACCGACAAGTATAAATCGGGCACACGCCTTACATATTCTAGCTCCAAAACATCTTATTCAATTTTCTTTTAGCTTATCGCTAACATTCGGTATTCTCCTCCTCATTCTTTCGCGGGGGATATATTACGGAACAAAACGTTCTTATTATATGACGATTGTTTCTTTAATTGGAGCGGCTATTTTTAACACACTAAAAGGAATTGATGTTGAAGAAACTTTTATTTTATTAATCGTACTCGCTGTATTGTATATGCTTCGTAAAAGGTTTGTACGTGAGAAAATGGAAGTCTCACTTTCCGATATCGTAAAAGTTTTTATATTCCTACTTGTAACGTTATATTTATATAAAAACTTAGGTATTTTATTTGCAGGTGCAAAAGAAGCTTTCAAACCTGATTTTGTCGTTCGTAATATTACACAAGTAAAACGAAGTGCATTAGCAGCTGCCTTTTTTGTTCCTACTTTTTTACTAATTGGTTCACTCATTGCAAATCGTTATCGAAATGAATTTCCCGGGCAACCAGCTAATGATAAACGATTACAAAACTTCTTAGATGAACATGGTGGAAATGTACTTAGTCATTTAGGTTTTTTAGGAGATAAACAGTTCTTTTTCAGTAGTGATGGAAAAGCACTCATTCTCTTCTCAATAACTGGAAAACGACTTATTGTACTAGGTGATCCAATTGGGGCCCCTTCCTCCTATCGTACTGTATTGCAAGAGTTTTTAGCTGAGGCTGATCGATTTGGATACATTTGTGTATTCTATCAAATTGAAAGTAAATGGATGAGTTTATACCACGATTTTGGTTATAACTTCTTTAAGCTTGGTGAAGAAGCTGTTGTTGATTTAAATACCTTTACAATAACAGGAAAGAAACGCGCTGGCATGCGAGCTACTTTCAACCGTTTTGAAAGAGAAGGCTATACATTCTCTATTCATGAGCCACCTTTCTCCGACGAATTATATGAAGAGTTAAGAAAAGTTTCAGATGCATGGCTTGGTGGAAAAAAAGAGAAAGGTTTTTCACTCGGATACTTCGATCGTGAATATATTAGTCGCGCTCCTATCGCAACATTATCTGATGCGGATGGAAAAATTATTGCATTCACAACATTCATGCCTGTATATCAAAACGGATCATTATCTGTCGATTTAATGCGATATTATCCAGATGCGCCTAGCGGCATTATGGACGCAATTTTCATCCACTTATTCCAGTGGGCAAAAGAAAATGAATACCACTCCTTTAATATCGGTATGGCACCACTTTCAAATGTTGGTTTATCCACACAGTCTTTCTGGTCTGAACGAGTGGCTGCTGCAATCTTTAATAACGTTCGTTATACGTATAGTTTCAGCGGATTACGACATTTTAAAGAAAAATATAAACCAGCATGGAGCGGTAAATATTTAGCATTTAGGAAGAATCATTCTTTACCAATTACAATGCTCTCTGTAACAAAATTAATAGGAAAAAGAAAAAACAGCTAAATTCTTAGCTGTTTTTTCTTTTTTGAACTTGTACAATAAATTCTTTTTCATACTTCTTACCATTTATATAGAAATTCCCCCACATTTTATACGTGCCCTCGGCAGGAAATGTAATTCGGTATTGTAATTGCTCATCCGTATCTACAGGTATAGCGTATAAAAAATTCTCCTTCGTTTCATCCACTATATAGAGTGACTCTACTTCTCCTCTCTCTGAATGCAATTTCAATTTTTCACCCTTTTTCGCTTGAAACTGAAATGTTAACGTAACTGGTTCATTCGGATGTAATGCGCCAAATAAAAGAGAAACTTCATACTCTCCTATTTTTTTTGTAAGTACACTGTCGATTGGAAATTTCACTTTTTTCTTATTGTTCTCCTCTTTCGTTCTACCAAAATTCTTCCTAGCGAATGACTCTACGGACTTATTTTTGTCTTCGTATAAAAATATTGTATATTCTTCGTCTTTCGCTATTTTGGAAGATAACTTATATGACCCGTTCCCTGCAAATGTGGGTTTAATTTGTTGTATGTTTTTTAACTGTCCATCTACAATCACTGCCCGCATTTGATCATTTACACCACGAATTTCATTATTCTTGTTGTTTAACAACTGAAATACAATATCTACTTTCTCATTTCCCTTTCCATTTGAAACATCCCACTTTACTTCCTGAACATCTCCTACAGTCTCTTCGTTTTCTTGATATTTTTTTATGTAAAATCCTCCTGCCACAATAAGTACTAACGCAATAAGCCCAATGACAAGATTTTTCAAAACATCACCTACCATTTTTATTGTCTCTATTCATACAAAACTTCTTAAGATATATATTCTAGATTATGATTTATGAAATCCTCCTATTTTGTACATATTACAAATAATAAAAAGATTTTAATTGAAAGGATTCGTAGTGTATAATGCAAATGATATTGATTTCTATCAATACATTATAAGGAGGACTTTTTTATGAGTGTACATATCGAAGCAAAACAAGGCGAAATCGCTGAATCTATTCTATTACCTGGTGATCCATTACGTGCAAAATATATCGCTGAAACATTTCTAGAGGACGTTACTTGCTATAATAATGTGCGTGGTATGTTAGGTTTCACTGGAACTTATAAAGGAAAACGTGTATCTGTTCAAGGTACAGGTATGGGTGTTCCTTCTATTTCTATTTATGTAAACGAATTAATCCAAAGCTACGGAGTTAAAAATTTAATTCGCGTTGGAACTTGCGGTGCAATTCAAAAAGATGTAAAAGTTCGTGATGTTATTATCGCAATGACGGCTTGTACTGATTCTAATATGAACCGTTTAACATTCCCAGGATTTGATTTTGCACCAGCTGCAAACTTTGACCTTTTAAAGAAAGCTTATGATGCTGGAACTGAAAAAGGATTACACGTTCGTGTCGGTAACGTTTTAACAGCAGATGTGTTTTATCGTGAAAGCATGGACATGGTTAAAAAACTTGGAGATTACGGTGTATTAGCAGTAGAAATGGAAACAACTGCTCTTTACACATTAGCAGCGAAATACGGTGTAAATGCATTATCTGTATTAACAGTTAGCGATCACATCTTCACTGGCGAAGAAACAACATCTGAAGAGCGTCAAACTACATTTAACGAAATGATTGAAATCGCTTTAGATGCAGCAATTCAACAATAATACACTAAAGAACTTGTCATACGTCTGGCGAGTTCTTTTTATGTGACTTTTTATAAATAACTACTTTATAAAGAGACAGATTTCTCCCCTCTACTTTCTTGTAACGTTTGTTATAATGAAGTGAAACTTTAATCAGTGGAGGTTTTTTCCATCCCCCATTGATTATTAGTTGAACCAATCGGATTTTACGGGCAATTGATCTCCCGCCTAACTCCCTTTTATTCGCCGAATTTTGAAGTGGGAGTCTTATTGCCCGTTAAAGCGGGATAAAGAAATCATTTACAGTATTTCTCATAAGAGGTGACGCAGTGAAAAACAGAAGTATCGTCTTTAAACTATTTTTATTAACATCCACTTTATTTACAATCATATTCCTACTTTTTTTCCTAGGACAATCTCTATTTTTAGAGAAATTTTATATTAATAAGAAAGTAAAAACAGTCCAAACTGCTTTTGAAAAATTCGTAGATAATTATGATAAAAGTGATAAAAGTTATGAGCAGGTTAGAAAATTAAAACAAGAATTTCATGATAAAACAAATGCCGATATGCAGTTTTTGGATTCTAACGGTATTATTAAAAGTGATAACAATTACTATATCGATGTATTTAATCCCAACAATAATAAACAGTATTCCATTCCACTTAATAATCTTTTAACACCAGAAGAATATAATAAATTCGAAAATTTAGGTTTAAAAAAAGATGTAATAATCAATGTTGATGGAGTCGTACAAGAGAATAATATAATCACACCACAAAAATTAGGAACGAATTATAATCAATGGCAGAACGAACATTTCTATTCGGATTTTCAGTCAATTAATGGTAACCCTTCTAAGAACAGACTTGCAAGCCGATACAAATCTACAACTCGAATCGTCTTTACAGGTGTTATAACTAAGTTACAGCTCCCATCCAAAGCGGAGGTTCGTCTTGCAAATGATATTGAAACATTACAAGCCGTTCAATATTTTGCAGATATGATTAGAGAGGGAACTTCTAACTCGAACCAATTAAGTACTTTCATATTAGATGGTGGAGAAAATATAAAAAATAGTATCTTTGTAAAACCGATTATAGAAAATGGAAGGATTACAGAATACGCTTTTGTGATAGCATCTTTGCAGCCTGTTAATGAAGCGATGCTCGTTTTAAAAGATTATTATGTCTATGCCTTAATCATCGTGTTTCTCGTAATTATTTTGTTATCCTTCTACTACTCAAAAATCATTGTTAAGCCATTAATTAAAATAAATCGTGTTACAAAAAAAATGGCTAATTTTGATTTCAGCGAGAAATTACCTGTTACAGCTGACGATGAAATTGGCGGGCTTTCTGGCAGTATCAATACATTATCTGTAAATTTAAAAGATCGCATCGATCGATTAAATGTTGCTAATACAAAGTTACAACAAGATATTGAACGTGAACGTCAATTAGAAAAAACAAGAAAAGAATTCATTTCTGGCGTATCACACGAATTAAAAACACCGCTAAGTGTAATTAGAAGTTTTGCAGAAGGAATTAAAGATGGTGTTAGTAAGGATACTTCGTATTATACTGATGTTATTTTAGAAGAAACAGAAAATATGAACAGGCTGATTGTTGAAATGTTAGAATTAGCAAAGTTGGAATCTGGTACTTACAAACTAGATATGACGACGTTCTCAATCGGTGAATTAACGCAACAAGTCTACACAAAATTATTATTTAGCATGGAAGAAAAACATTTACAAGTGAACATCGATGCAGACCCTTCTATACTTGTTAAAGCAAATCGCAGTCGCATTGAGCAAGTAGTTGTGAACTTACTAAGTAATGCAATCCGTTATACGCCAGAGGGAGAAAAAATACAAGTCTCCATTATAGAAGCAGAAGATACCGTAAAAGTCGAAATCGAGAATACAGGAAACCCTATCCCTGAAGAAAGTCTTGAAAAAATTTGGGATCGCTTCTATCGTCTAGATGCATCACGTAGCCGTCACACTGGAGGTACCGGTCTCGGATTATCTATTGTAAAAAACATTTTAGACCTCCATCATGCCGAGTATGGTGTGTATAATACGACTAACAGTGTTGTATTCTATTTCAATTTACAAAAAGTAAAAGAAGTCAAATAATTTGTCTTAATTTCACTAGGAGTTCACATGAAATTCACACTCTCCCTTTATAGTAAGAAACAAGTTAATCCTTTCCTTTACACATATAAAAGAGGAGAGTGCGTGAAATGAAACAAGCAGGACAACCTATTCAAAATGAAAAACAATTAGAAACTATCAAAAATATACTTTTACAATCTTCGAAACGTGATGGCTTATTATTCGTATTAGCTGTAAATTCTGGCTTAAAAGTAAGTGAAATCTTACAATTAAAAGTTAGTGATGTAATCGATGAAAATGAAAATGTTCGCCATTCCATTTTATTTTACAATGAAAAAGTGAAGAAACATAAATGGTTTGCTGTAAATGAAGACTTACAGCACGCAATCGAAGACTACATGAAAGAACGTAAAACTTGGAAACGTAATGAACCATTGCTAAAATCTCAAAAAGGAACAAAATCTATTACGAGACAACATGCATGGTACATTTTAAACAAAGCTGCAAAAGAAGTTGGATTAGAAGGGATTAGCTCACATACACTTCGAAAAACTTGGGGTTATTGTGCATACAAATCAGGTGTTGATATTGCGTTTTTACAACACTTCTTTGATCACAGTACTCCATCAAAAACTTTAAAGTATATCGGTATTGCTTAATAACTCTTATACATAAAAAAGGTTACCATTTGAAAATTTGGTAACCTTTTTTATATTTCATATTCTCTTTTCTTGTCTCTCCTATACTGTAGTGGTACTCTAATAATAAGGGGGAGAAATTATGAACACACTTACAATTGAATTACCAAAAGAAACGGCTGAAAAACTTGATTTATTAAAACAAGCTTATGAAAAGAAAACAGGTGCTTCTATCTCTGAGAGCACTCTCGTTCAAACACTTATCTCAAAAGAATTTATCCAAGCGATAACTCCTTTTGATTTACAACAATTCGTCAACGGAAAAGAACAGCATTAATGCTGTTCTTTTTTTATCTCTCTTTAAAATATACAAAGTTTTTAATATATTTTTAGAAAAACCATTGACAATGATAATGATAACCATTATCATTTATTATGAAGCCAACAATTGATGAATCAACCAAACGCTCAGTAACATTGTTACCCCTCTTTTTCATATAGAAAGGCACTGTACATTCCCCCTGTTTGTACAGTGCCTTTCTTGTTTATTATCATTCAAAAAAATTTAATTGCTCCGGCTTCGGCTCACCATATGTAATGTTCATCATTTTCATAAGCTGTTTCGCATTATCTGCTGCATCCCCACCTGAATTGTTGTTAAACAGTACGTATATATCCTTTGTTTTCTTTTTTAATTGCTCTAGTCGTTCAACCCATTCTTCCAGTTCTTTATTGTTGTAGCGATATAAACAGCGAACCGCTCTCCAATTTTCCCCTTTATCAAGCCAACCATGAACATTTCGACCGTGAAAACGTATTAATGCCATGTCTGAATTCGTAACCTCTAACACGAGTGGCACAGAACCTATCCCAGCCTGTGGTTCATCACAAATTGTATGAACCCATTTCTCCTGTTCTAGAAACTGTAACGTCTTATCTCTCATTTCTGGATAAAACCATGTTTGATTTCGAAATTCTATCGCACACGGCAAACCTTCCATTTTTTCTTTTGTATATCGGAGAAAATCTACATTTTTCTTTTTGCAATCAAACCATGGTGGATATTGAAATAAAATTGTTTTTAATTTATCAGCTTCTATTAAAGGAAGAATAGACTGTTTATACACATCAAACATCTCATCGAACGTAGAAAAAGGAATTTCACCTTTCATATGTCCCGTCATTCCTTGATACGCTTTTACGACAAAAGAAAAATCTTTCGGCGTTTCCATTGCCCATTTTATATAATTTCGTGCAGGTTGCATCGCGTAAAATGAACTATCCACTTCCACAATAGGAAAATACTCGCTATATGTTCGTAATTTATTTCTATTTTCATAGGGATTTATGTATAAAGAATCATGATCTCCCCATCCTGTCACTCCAATAAACAGCACATATACCTCTCCCTTTTTAACTTCATCTTCTATTCACTTTCCAAACACTTTGCATCATGTAGCCTTTTCTTTAAGAGTATCCTTATAAAAATATGATATACTATATGGAAGAATTTTTAAAATGAGGGGTTATTTATTTATGCTTCCAAACGATGCTACTGTATCTCATGAAAAACGAATTGAAGAACTAGAAAATAAAGTACGTTTTTATGAAGAACTTGTGAATCAATTACCACATCATTTCACATACAAAAATCCACATATTGGTTTACGAATAAAGAAAACTAGAACAACCCATTCCATTCAAGAAATACCAAAAGAGAATAAAGAGGCTCATTTTCAACTTACTTGTGATTCATTATTTTTATTTGAACAACTCGAAAAACACTTTGTACATATTTTTGATGCCTTTTCACATCATGTAACCTTTGTCGATAGTAAAGGGAATATTACTTTATGTAATCAAGTTGCTGCAGATGATTTCGGTGTAATACGAAATGATATTATCGGAAAACCGATTCAACAATTACTAAACTTGCCGGAAGAAAAAATTAAAGCGATTGAAACATTAAAAACGGGAACAGAAATATATAATGAAGAAGTTTTAGACAAAAACTATGGCATTATAAATAACCGAATTATTCGCGATTATAACGGGGAGATTTTTAGAGTTATTAGTGTCTTTCATTATTTAAATACAGAACGTGATGCAGAGAAGTTTTCGTTAGCAGGGCGAATCGCAGCTGGAATTGCACACGAAGTACGAAATCCTCTTACAACAGTACGAGGATACTTACAATTTTTACAAGAAAGCGTTTCTCCATCAAATAAAGAGTTATTTAAAAATTTGCTTATCCCTGAATTAGATCGTGCAAATAATATTATTACAAAATTTTTAGCCATTTCAAAAACACGGGAATTTACAAGAGAACCGTTTCCCATTAATACATTTTTACGTGACTATATTCAACAGTTACTAGTTAGTGAAGTTTCCTTGCATAATATTTCAATTGATTATAACTTCTCTAATGAATTAGATGATATTTTAGTCAATATTGATCGACATGAACTTGTTCAAGTGTTTTTAAATCTATTTCAAAATGCCGTCGATGCTCAAGGCGACAAACCTCTTTCTATTCAAATTACTAGTTATCGCCTTGATAACTTCGTTCGGATTACTTTCACAGATAATGGAATTGGTATTCCTCCAGCTATTCAAGAATATATCTTTGATCCATTCTTCTCAACGAAGGATTCGGGAACAGGACTAGGCTTGTCAGTAACAAAAAAAATCATCCAAAATCATAACGGCACGCTCAAAATGACTAGTGCTTCAAACGGTACAACTTTCACTATTTCTATTCCAATCTTGCCTAAAACAACCCTTGAAAAATTAAATCAATGTAAATAAAGGACTAATGCACGAACTACATGCCAATTGTTAAACACTCCCAACAATTAGCATGTAGTTTTTTATGTTGCACTTTTCTTCTTTACATTATATAAACCTTTCTCTATATCTTACTTATTTCTTTCTAGGTGGGCCAATTTCTTATTTTTTTAGAAATGGTAGTTTGTCCATCACGAATTTAGTATAAATTTCATTTTAATATATAGTAATGACTAATGATTCTATGAAAGAAAAGAATGAAAAGATGAACAATAAAAATAAAGGAAAAGTATTTTATGGTAATGATTGTTGCGAAGTAAGAGCATGTAGCCATATTAACATCCCTAAGTCAGAACTCACAGAATTTGTTAGACTTCTTCAAACTCTTGGTCAAGCTATTCTAGTTCAATATGGATCTGGTTGCCTAGGCGGAGGAACTACGGGGACTACTGGTGCTCAAGGGGCTCAACAAGGACCTGCGGGCGATACAACTGCGACACTATCTGTCTTCCGAATTTACTAACCACAATTTCCGAAAATATTTTGGGAGGACTAAGCACATTTATAAGTAATAGATGTGATTTTGATTGACTATTAAATCTCTCTTTTAATAAAAAGGAGCACTTGTTTGGGAGGATAAGTGCTCCTTCTTTACGTTTCTTTACCTCAAATTTACTCTATCTTAATCCTCATTTTGTATGATAAATAATGAAGTCAAAGATATGAAAGAGGGATGAAAAATGAGAGTTATGTCACCGATACGCATTTGGATTGCTCTTATGATATGCATTATTTTATGTGTAGGATTTTTTTTAACTCTAAAATATTCCACTATTTCAAAAGCAGAGAGAAAAACAGTTCCATACACACTTTTGTATACGAAACAAAACAACATCCTTTATTCCAATTCCACAAATAATGAAAAAAAAGTTATAAAAGGAATGCTTATTACGGAAGCTCCTAGTTACGAAACTCTACTTCAAATTGCTGAAACGATTAAAAATCAATATACAAATAAAGGAATTGATGAAATCACGCTGTCTATCCATAATGAAAATAATGGTAGTTATGAAGAAGAATTACTATACGAACCGATTAGTAAAGGAACAATAATCATCACATACGATTCCCAATCCTTTGGCAGTACGAACATTACTCTTAATGAATAGTAGCATTTACCTCACAAATTATGAGCAAACTTTATTTTTCACATGAGAAAGAGGCGAATAACGAAATTCGCCTCTTTCTTTACCATAATGATGGAATCCACTCTTTCACTTTATTAAACCACTCTTGCTGTTCTTTTTTCCTTTGTTGTTCTTCTTCTTGCCTTTTCTTTTCTTCTTCTTTTCTTCGCTTTTCTTCTTCAATTGTTTGCAATTGTTTTTTATAGTCCGCTTCAGATATTAACGACAATTGGAACGCTTTTTGGGCTGGGTTTGCATTTGCTTTTTTCATGATATCCCGGAACATCGTCGTTGTAATTTGACTACCACCTGGAACATAATGCTCGCTATCTGTTTTGTCATATCCTACCCAAATCGCACCTACTAAATCTGGTGTGTATCCTACAAACCACGAGTCCTTTGCCCCTACGCTCGGACCATTTACAAGTTGAGTAGTCCCTGTCTTTCCTGCTGTATCAACATTAGTAACTTTCGCTTTTCCACCTGTTCCCTTTTCTACAACACCTTTTAATAAATACGTCATCTTTTGAGCAATTTTCTCACTCGTCACTCGTGTCTCTTTCTTATACCATTTCCCTATTATTTCTCCTTCAGCATTTTGAACTTCTCTAATTGCATGAGCCTCTACTTGAACCCCATCATTAGCAAATGTACTATATGCTTGGGCCATTACAAATGGTGATGTCCCTACATGCATCCCACCTAAAGCAATTGGATACGTACGGTCTTCTGGTACTAATGGAATACCAAATCGCTCTAAAGATTTCAATCCTTTATCTAATCCTATTTGTTCTAATAGCCACACAGCGGAAACATTATACGACTTTGCTACCGCTTCATACATTGTCACATTACCATGAAAAGCCTGATCACTATTTTTCGGTTCATATTCTTTAATATGAAATGGTTCATCCTTTAATATATCGTATACTTCATACCCTTGTTCTAAAGCGGGTACATATACAGCTAGAGGCTTTAACGTTGAACCTGGTTGTCTTTTTAATTGCGTAGCATGATTAAATTGTAAAAACTGATATGGTCCTCTACCACCAACTAAAGCTGGAACACCGCCTGTTTTGGGATTTATAAGAACTACACCCGTTTGCATAAGTTGGTCTGAGCCACTATCTTTGAAATAACTATCATTATTCACAACGTCTTCTACAGCCTGTTGTTTTTTCGGGTCAAGCTCTGTATAAATACGATAACCACCCGCTAAAATTTCATTTTGTGTTAATTCGTACTTTTCCATCGCTTCTCTAACAATATAGTCTACATATTGAGAGTATTTTCCCTTATATTTATCATCAACGCCACGTTTTAACACAAGTCCGCTCTCTTTTTCTTTATTATACTGTTCGTCAGAAATATACCCTTGCTCTTTCATTAAACTTAATACGACATTACGTCTTTCAATTGACTTGTTAAAGTTTTTATAAGGTGAATACGCAGATGGTGCTTTAATCAAGCCCGCAATCGTTGCAGCTTCTGAAATTGTTAAATCTTTTACATCTTTATCAAAATAAGATTTAGCTGCCCTTTTTATACCCCAAGCACCTTCACCAAAATAAATTTGGTTCATATACATTTCAATGATTTCATCTTTCGTATACGTGCGCTCTATTTTTTTCGTTAAAAAATATTCCTTTATTTTTCGGGAGTATGTGCGGTCTTGTGTCAGAAATACATTTTTCGCAAGTTGTTGTGTTATTGTACTTCCCCCTGCTACAACTTCTCCTGCTGTAATATTTTTAAAAACCGCACTTATAATTCCACTATAATAAATACCATGATGGTTAAAAAATTCCTTATCTTCTACTGCAACAATTGCCTGAACCATAATATCAGGAATATCTTTTCTTTTAACGCCTTCTGTTTTCGAGGAAGCTAATTTAGTTGCGACCTCATTATTTGCATCATAAATTAAAGTCGGTTGTGGAACAGCTTGTTTTAATTCAGATATGTCTTGAATGGAAATTATTATATTTACAGCAATAAATAGAGTAACGAATACACTTCCCAATACAATTAATGAATTACGAAGTTTCTTCCTCTTATTGAACCACTCAAGCATTTTTTTAAAATGAGTGTTCTTCAATTTCATTCGTTCACTTCCTTCATTTATTTACACTCTTCTTTTTAAAAGGAAGAATATACCGCCTTTTAAATTTATTATAATAACGTAGTCATTCCTATAGTGTAAAGCTTTTCTTTTACATTCATACTTTTTGCAAGAAAAGGACATTCTACAAGTAAGATATTCACTATTGGATATTAATATTATTAATAGAACAACGAGAGTTATGTTAAGTTTTTGTAAACTTTTCGATAAAATGTTTTAAAAAACGACAGTTTTTTGTTAGAATTGATTAGCCAATATATTTTACATATATTACTTTTGTGGGGGTAACAATAATGGTCTTTAAATCAAAAAAAGATAAATTTTCTGAAATGTTAATGAATGTTTCCGAAAATTTAAAAGAAGGCGCGCAGTTTTTCGTGGAGTATAAAATTAAAAATGCTAGCGATTTAAAAGAGTTTTCTATGCGCATGAAAGAGTATGAGTCAAAAGGTGACTCATTTATTCACGAAATCATTATGGAGTTAAACAAAGCGTTTATCACTCCGATTGAGCGTGAGGACATCCTACAACTTGCAATGAGTATGGATGATGTATTAGACGGATTAGATCACAGTGCTGGTCTGTTCGAAATGTATTCTATTACAGAAGCAGATGAATACATGATTAAATTCGTAGAAGCAATTAATCAATGTGCGATTGAGATTGCAAACTCTGTTGAATTAATGTCTAACAAAAAATTAGTCGACATTCGTACAAATGCGATTAAGATTAAGGATTATGAATCACAGTGTGATGATATTCGCCGTCATGCGATTAAGAACTTATTCTCTCGTGAAAAAGATCCGATTAAGATTATTCAATTTAAAGAGATTTACGAAGAGCTTGAAGAAGTAGCTGATAGCTGTCAAAGCGTTGCAAACGTATTAGAAACAATTATTATGAAGAACGCGTAAGGAGTTTGATCATGGATACACTCTTGATACTGACCGTTTTAGTAGTCATTTGCGCTTTAGCTTTTGACTTTATCAATGGATTTCACGATACAGCAAACGCTATTGCAACGGCTGTTTCAACGAAAGCTCTAAAGCCTAGACATGCCATTATTATGGCGGCTATTATGAACTTTTTAGGCGCAATGACATTTACAGGTGTAGCAAAAACGATTACAAAAGATATCGTTGATCCATTCGCCTTACAAAATGGTTCTCTTGTAATTTTAGCTGCTTTGCTTGCGGCAATAGCTTGGAACTTAATTACTTGGTACTACGGTATTCCAAGTAGTTCTTCGCATGCAATTATCGGCTCAATCGCAGGTGCAGCAATTGCGGCCGCTGGGATTAGCTCGCTAAATCTTAAAGGATTTATTAAAATTATTGAAGCTTTAATCATTTCACCGATTATCGCTTTCGTTATTGGTTATACCGTATACAGTATTTTTAAAGTAGTATTTAAAAACTTTAACTTAACAAAAACGAATAAGAACTTCCGTATATTCCAGATTTTCACTGCAGCATTACAAGCCTACACACACGGTACGAATGATGCACAAAAAGCAATGGGAATCATTACGATGGCTCTTATGGCTAATAACTATCATACTTCTAGCGATATCCCGTTCTGGGTACAATTATCTTGTGCTATCGCAATGGGGCTTGGTACTTCTGTCGGCGGATGGAAAATTATTAAAACTGTCGGTGGACAAATTATGAAAATTCGTCCTGTAAATGGTGTAGCTGCCGATTTATCATCATCACTTGTTATTTTCGGTGCAACATTCATTCACTTACCGGTTAGTACGACGCACGTTATCTCTTCTTCTATTTTAGGGGTTGGTGCTTCTCACCGTGTGAAAGGGGTAAAATGGGGAACTGCAAAACGCATGTTAATTACATGGGTTATTACACTTCCTATTTCAGCTTCTTTAGCTGCTCTGTTTTACTACCTATTACATTTTGTTTTCTAATCAAAAGTCGTCTTCCTTATTTTTCTAGGAAGACGACTTTTTTGTGAACAAGCCTATTTCTCATTAAAAAGCGTGTATAATAATTGGTGGATAAGTTATTTAGAGGAGTTGGCAATTTTGGAATACATCATGTTACTTTTCATCGGACTAATCGCCGGAACAGTCGGCAGCCTAGTTGGGCTTGGAGGCGGAATTATTATTGTTCCGTTATTAATTGGATTACACAGTTTATCACCACAACTTGCAGTAGGGACTTCTATGGTAACAGTCGTTTTCACAGGACTATCTTCCACCCTTACTTACATGAAGCATAAGCGAGTAGATTATAAAAGTGGACTTATTTTATTTATCGGAAGCGGCCCTGGTGGTATTATCGGATCATGGGCAAATAAATTTTTAAACCAAGACACATTTTCTTTATACTTTGGGATTTTCCTTATATTCGTCTCAATTCTACTTATGCTTCGAGACAAATTAAAACCTCTTTCCCTCTCAAATACGTCTGTAATTAAGCGTTCTTTTACAGATAATGATGGAAATACTGTACACTACCAATTCCCACCGTTTCTTGCTATCTTTATCGCCTTTATAGTTGGGTTTATATCTGGATTATTTGGAATTGGTGGCGGTGCCTTACTTGTTCCAGCAATGATGCTTCTTTTTGCATTCCCAGCACATATTGCAGTAGCAACTTCAATGTTCATCGTATTTCTATCAGCAATTGTAAGTTCTGCAACTCACATCTCACTTGGAAATGTCAGCTGGATTTATGCATTAATCCTGATTCCGGGTGCATGGATTGGCGGAAAAATCGGGGCTTACATTAATACAAAACTAAGTGGTAACGCCGTAATTAATTTATTACGTATTACGTTGATTATTCTTGGAACTAGATTAATCATTATTTCCCTTTTATAACGTATTCTTTTTAGAATGCGTTTTTCTTATACACATGAATATAAAAATCCTCCGAGGAGAACAAATAAAATTAAACAAACACATAATAACATATAGTTTGAAATATGTACTTTCTTCAAGTTGACCACTCCTATAACTGCGACTGTTATCTTTATGATAGCGAAAAAATAGTTCACTTGCAGTTACAGAGTGCTAACAATGCAAAATCAATTATTACAAATTTTATCCTTATATTTCATTTCTTTGTATATTCTATCGATTTAATAAAAAAAGATGTCATATTGGTCATCTCCCTGTCAAGTAGACAGTAATAAAAAGAGTATTATGCCACGGCCTTTTCCCGATATTCTATCGGGGAAAGGCCGTGAAGTTTTTCTTGGAATCTTTCTGTA